>JANXYD010000494.1 GCA_025350265.1 Hyphomicrobiaceae bacterium
CGACCGTGATCACGCCCTCATTGCCGACCTTCTGCATGGCCTCGGCGATCATTTTGCCGATCTCGGCCTCGCCGTTGGCGGAGATGGTGCCGACCTGGGCGATCTCCTCGGAGTTCTTCACCTTCTTGGAGCTCTTCTTGATGTGCTCGACAGCCTGGATGACGGCCTTGTCGATGCCGCGCTTCAGATCCATCGGGTTCATGCCGGCGGCAACCGACTTCAAGCCTTCACGGACGATCGCCTGCGCCAGAACGGTGGCAGTGGTGGTGCCGTCGCCGGCTGCATCGTTGGTCTTCTGGGCAACTTCACGCACCATCTGCGCGCCCATGTTCTCGAACTTGTCTTCGAGCTCGATTTCCTTGGCGACGGTGACGCCATCCTTGGTCGTGCGCGGCGCGCCGAAGCTCTTCTCGATGATGACGTTGCGGCCCTTGGGACCCAGCGTGACCTTGACGGCGTTGGCAAGAATATCGACGCCGCGCAGCATGCGCTCGCGAACGTCGGCGGCAAATTTTACGTCTTTTGCTGACATGTGGGGGTAACTCCAATTGAAAAAGGTTCAGGCAGTAGGCAGTAGGCAATGGGCAGTAGAGGCTTGCAGGGAACGCGGCAGGTCAAAAATCCTACTGCCTAGGCCCTACTGCCTGCTGCCTCACTTGCTTACTTATCCAGCACGCCCATGATGTCGCTTTCCTTCATGATCAGAAGGTCTTTGCCGTCGATCTTGACTTCGGTGCCGCTCCACTTGCCGAACAGAACCTTGTCGCCCTTCTTGAGGTCGATCGGGATCAGCTTGCCGGCTTCGTCGCGGCCACCGGGGCCGACGGCAATAACTTCGCCCTGCTGCGGCTTCTCGCCGGCAGTGTCGGGAATGATGATGCCGCCAGCGGACTTGGTCTCGGCGTCGGCGCGCTTGACGACCACTCGGTCATGGAGGGGGCGGAATTTCATGCGATTGTGTCTCCGGAAATCGGGCAGGCGCAAACTTTGCCTGCGAACGAGAAATCAAGTGGGGGTGCTGTTAGCACTCATCGACTGAGAGTGCCAAGTTGCTCGCGGGGTATACTCAAGGAGCCTGTCCGCTGTCAAGCACGGAAATTTTCAAATCTGGTAAAATTCATAATACTCAATATGTTAAAAAGTTTTATTCGCCTCAAAATACGTGCGTTCCGTTCGGGCTAGGCTGCCGCCAGCAGCGTATCGACTTCGCGCACCAGGTCTTTCAAATGGAACGGCTTTGAGAGTACGCGTGCGTCCTTGGGCGTCTCGATGCCGTTGTTCAGCGTGACGGCGGCAAAGCCGGTAATGAACATGATTTTGAGTTGCGGGTCGATTTCGCTGGCGCGGCGGGCCAGCTCGATGCCGTCCATCAGGGGCATGACGATGTCGGTCAGCAACAGCGTAAACGGTTCTTGTTGAACGCGGTCGAGTGCGTCTCGGCCGTTGGCGAAGGCAATGACCTCGTAGCCGGCCTTCTCCAAGGCGCGCTCGAGGAAGCCACGCATGCTATCGTCGTCTTCGGCGAGCAAGATGCGCTTGGCGGGAACCTGCGACGGCTTGGCGGTCATGAGGCGTTTCAGCTTTCGGCTGTTGAGGGCTGCATCCGATCCTGGCAGATCGGCGATGCAACGATCTGTGCTCTCGAATTCACACGGGTCGGCGACGGCCAACTTTACAGGCAATGCAAAGATGACGCCTAAATGTGCCGTCGATATGGTAAACAGCACATGAATTTTTTCCGGCATGCTGAATTAGTCCCTTCGTCGCCATCGTCATCAGCGCAACAAATGCGCTATAGGTGTCGCGTGACCTTGAGATTGGACTTGCAACGCGGCGGATCGCAGTCGATCGGCGTTGACGACCATCGGAAAGGACAGCTTGCATTCAGTCGTTTGTAAGCATGCCGTTAAATGCGTTCGAGGCTATGGATTGATGCGCCCAGTTGCACTTTCAGACGAAATTGCCGTCGGTGAAATGCCGTCCGCCGATGAGATCACAATTCTCGCCAGGGCAGGTTTCCGCTCGGTGTTGAACGTGCAGCCGGACGGCGAGGTCGAGCGGCTCTTGAGTGCCAGCGACATGGCCAAGGGTGTTGCCGCGGGAAGCATGAACTACGCCCATGTTCCGATCGCCAGTCGCCGGGTGCCCGATGAGCAGGTCGCGGCGTTTGCGCATGCCATGGTCACGTTGCCACGGCCGATCTATGCATGCTGTTATTCAGGCGCGCGGGCCGCCGCCGCATGGGCGCTGGCCGTCGCACCGGCAATGCTGCCGGCAGATATCACGTCGGCATGTGCAGGCGCCGGCTTTGACATGACCGCGCTGCTGTCGGAATTGACACGGCGACACGCCGAGCCTGCAAGCGTGCATGCCGAAGCGGCGTCAGCGGAAATCAAGCCATCGCCAGCGCCAACTGCGGCCGATACGCCGACGCCAACAGTGAGTGCACGCCCCGTTCCAGGCGATGCCGCGCCGAACGTCGCGCCCAAGGGGACTGCAACGGCCGCGGCGGCAGTCGATGCGGCAGAGAAAATCATCTTCCCCCGTGCCGCAGGTGCCGGTGGCTTCGCCGTTTCCGGCTGATTTTCAGACCCACGAATACGTCAATAAAGGGCAGAGATCGTTCCGCGATTCAACTAAAACCGGAACAACCCTTGGCCAGAGCCGACTTGCGGCAATCACGACTGGCCGGGAAATTTCTACCTCGTCCGGCCCACGCCGTTTTCCCGGAAAATTCTTGGCGCGGGAGCGCAAAGAATTTGTCCGGGATCTTGACCTGTCTCCGTAAGAAACAGCCGTGGCTACTACATTTTGTACAAGATCAACCGTAGCATTTTCCGCTTCGACATTATCGATTTTCAGACGCTTCAGACCCCATCAGAATTTGACACCGAGCGACGTAAGGCGTGCGCGTGCGGTGACATGCGGCTCTGAAATCGAACCCGCCGGTTCGGGAAAGCGCAGCACCGCCCGATAGTCTGTGATCGCCGCGTCGCGCGCCGACTTCAGCTCATATGTTTCGCCGCGCCGCACATAGGCGCTGGCGTAACTCGCGTTGGCAGCGATCGCGGCGTTGAGGTCGACAAGCGCGACATCCAGCTCATTGCGTTCGCGATGCACCAGCGCGCGATTGGTCAAGGCGATCGCCTGCCGGCCATCGATCGCGATCGCCGACGTGTAGTCGCGCATCGCCAGATCAAGTTTCTTCTGCGATCGATAAAGGCTGCCTCGATTGTTGAAAGCCGCGAAGTTGCGCGGTTGCAGTTTGATCACGTCGCTGTAGTCGGTGACGGCCTCGTCGAGCATGCCGCGTTGTGCCCACATCGACGCGCGCCAAAAAAGCGTATTGGCATCGGCGGGCTTGATCGCGAGAGCGCGGGAAAAATCTTCGATGGCGGCGGCGGCATCTTGCTTGGCGGCAAAGGCCTGCCCACGGTCGACCAAGGCTGCAATATCCGTCGCATTCGCAGCGATGCGTTT
>JANXYD010000497.1 GCA_025350265.1 Hyphomicrobiaceae bacterium
CCGGCCGTATGCGGGCTTGCCAGCACAGTGTCGAACCGCAGCAGCGGATGATCGGCGGGCGGCGGCTCGTCGGCCCATACGTCCAGACCGGCTCCCGCGATACGCTTGTCGGAAAGCGCCTGCTGCAGCGCTTTCTCGTCGTGAATGAAGCCGCGCGCCGCCGTGATGAAAATGCTGCTCGGCCGCATCAAACCGAATTCCCGCGCTCCGATCATGCCGCGCGTTTCTTTGTTCAACGGACAATTGATCGACACGAAATCCGCTTGGCCCAGCACGTCGTCGAGCGCAGCTTTCTCCGTACCCTTCTTCGCCATCGCGGCAGCGTCCAGATACGGATCGTACGCGATGACCTTCAGCCCGAGCGCCTTGCTGATTGCGGCGACCTGCCCGCCCGTATTGCCAAGCCCCACGATACCCATCGTGCGTCCGAGCACTTCCTGCCCGATGTACACGTTGCGATCGCTGACCGCCCCACGCCGCAACGCCCGATCCACCTCTGAAATCCGCTTCGACAGCACCAGCATCATGCCGATGACGTGCTCCGCCACCGACCTTGCATTGCCGCCTGTCTGGTTCAGCACGATCACGCCGGCACCCGTGCAGGCGGCCACGTCGATCGGATCGTAGCCCGCACCGTTGCTCGACGCGATCAGCAGGTTCGGTGTGCGGCGCAGCAGCGCTGCGTCTAAATGGAATCGCACCGGTAATTCCTGCCGCGATGCGCCCACCTGATACACGTGTGCCCCGGCCAGCACGGGGGCCGCCACGCCGTCGGTCGCGTCGTCTTCGAGTTTGTCGAGCGTAACGTCGCCGCGCGCCGCGAGCACTTCAGTGAAAATCGGGTCGGCCAGATATTTCACGTAGAACGCGCGTTTGCTGTTGCTGGTCGGTTTCGTGGTTTGGTGCATGTGGATGTCCATGTGGGAGCGTCAATCGCTGCCACCATCGCATCGCTGTTGACCCGATCGCAATTCGAAAATGCCGCGCGGTCAAGGTGCCTTCACAGTGCCGCTGTAGCTGATGCGCCAGATGGTGCCGTTGCCGTCCTCGCTCACCAGCAGCGCGCCATCCAAAGCCGTCGTCACGCCCACTGGCCGCCCCCACACGGCACTGTCGTTCAACACCAGTCCGGTCATGAAGTCTTCGTACTCGCCGGTCGGCACGCCGTTTTTGAGAATGATGCGAATGATCTTATAACCCGTCCGCGTCGCCCGGTTCCACGAGCCATGCTCGGCGGCAAACCCGTCGCCCTGATACTCAGCCGGAAATGCCTGGCCGGTGTAGAATGTCATCTGCAACGATGCCGAATGTGCCTGCAACAACACATCGGGCACTCGCACCCGCCCGTTCAAATCCGGACGTTGACCTCGAAAATTCGGATTCTCGTTGTCGCCGATGTAGAACCACGGCCAGCCGAAGAACGCACCTTCGGGCACCCGCGTCACATAGTCGGGCACCAGATTGTCACCGAAGTCGTCGCGCTCGTTGGTTGAACACCAGAGATCGCCACTCGCCGGGTGCATCGCCAGCCCCACGCAATTGCGCAAACCGGTCGCAAAGATCCGCATATCCCTGCCTTCAGGGGTGAATGACAGCACATTCGCCCGCAACGTTTCGCTGCCCCATCCCGCCCCGAGTGCGCCGTGATCGCGGTCCCACGCCTGCGCCGCCGACGCATCTTTTGCTGTGAGATCCTCACCATCGTTGGAGGCCGACCCCACCGAAACGAACATCCGCTGCCCGTCGCGCGAGAACACCACATCGCGCGTGCCATGGCCGCCTGTCGGCAACTTAGCCACAACGGTTTCAGGTGCACCCCGGCTTTTCAAATCACCGTTGCGATAGGGAAATCGCACCACCGAGCCGGAGTTGGCCACATACACCCATTCCGGGTTTGCGCCCGGTGGATAAAAGCTGATGCCGAAGGGTTGCGACAGTCCGTCCGCGAACGTCTCGATCACCTCGGCGCGCGCACTGCCGCTGGCGGCGCGTAGCACGCGCACCAGATTGGCCTGCATTTCGGCCACGAACACGTCGCCGTTGGGCGCGGTCCGCATCAGCCGCGGACCGACCAGACCGGTTGCGAAAACCGACACCTCAAATCCCGCCGGCACATTGGGCAGGGCGCCGGCAGGTGCGTCCACGACGCGCGCCGAGCGGCTCGCCGATTGCGTCGCATAGGGTTTCGGCAGATCCTGCGCGGTGATGTGCCGTCGCACGCCTGGCGCATCGTCGCGCCAGTCACCGAACGCCGCAGCCCCCCGCAAGGTTTTGCCGTCGTCGGCATGCACGTTAGCGCAACACGCCAACATCGCCATGGCGATGACGGTTAAATATCTGGTCATGCACAAGGCTCCGTCGCGATCCCGGTCAGGCAACCAAATCAGTCGCATGTCAGTTCCCGATGCGGATCTGCTGCTCCGTGATGACCTCGCCGTATTTCTCGGTATCGGCTGCCACCAGCGCATCGAGTTCGGTTGCCGTCATCGGATCGACGATCTGCAATCCCTGTCCCTCCAGCGCCATCCGAACCTTGCTGTCCATAAGCGTGGTGTTGATACCAGCCACGATCTTCTCGACGATCGGTCGTGGCGTATCCTTTGGTGCCGCATAGCCGTACCACGCAACGAAGTTGACTTCGGGATAGCCGGCCTCCGTCATTGTCGGCACGCCCGGAAGCAGCGGCGAACGGGTCTTGCCCAGCACCGCCAGCGGCTTCAGTGTGCCCGCCTTGATGTGCTCCGCCGCGAGCCCGATCGATACCAGCGCCATCTGCACGCGATTGGCCATCAGATCGGCTATCCCAGACGGTTGTCCCTTGTAGGCGACTTCGACCATCTTCAGCTTTGCCGCGTTGATCAGCATGGCCGAGTTGAAATGCTGCGACGTGCCGACGCCAGGATTGGCCCAATTCAGTTCGCCAGGATGCGCCTTTGCGTATGCGATGAATTCAGCCATCGTGTTGGCCGCCAAGCTCGGATGCACCACCACCACCGACGGTGCCCAAACGGCCGCGCCGATAGCCACAAAACTTTTCTCACTCCACCGCAAGCCCGGCTGCATGCGTGGGTTGGCGATCGTGCCCGTGCCGAAAAATGTCCAAGTGTAGCCATCCGGCTCGGCGCGCGCCACCTGATCCCAGGCGATGTTGCCGTTGGCGCCCGGCTTTGGATCGACCGTGATCGTCTGTTTCCAATTCTCGCCGAGCTTGTCCATCACGATGCGTGTCACGACATCGACGATGCCGCCGCCCGGATACGGCAACACCACCGTGATTCGTCGCGACGGATACTCGGCGGCCGTTTGCGCCACCGTTGCCACTGTCGTTGCGAAAAGCACGGTGAGCGACGTCAGCGCACGGCTGACAACAGACTTGAGCATGGTGTTTTTATATCCTGATGGCTTTGGCACACACGACTATGTTGTCATCAGCGCCGATTGCCCGCCAGCAATTTGCGGCTGATCACCACACGCATGATCTCGTTGGTGCCTTCCAGAATCTGATGCACGCGCAGATCACGCACCAGCTTTTCCATGCCGTAGTCTTTCAGATAGCCATAGCCGCCGTGCAATTGCAGCGCCTCGTTGACGATCTCAAACCCGGCGTCGGTCGCAAAGCGTTTGCCCATGGCCGAATACATTGATGCGTGCGGATCGGCGCGGTCGAGCGCGTCGGCGGCGCGATAGATCATCAAGCGCCCGGCCTCGAGGTTGGTCGCCATATCCGCCAGTTTGAATTGCAAAACTTGAAAGTCGGCGAGGTTTTTTCCGAATGCCTTGCGCTCGAACATGTAGTCGCGTGCCTTGTCGATGGCGAACGCCGCCGGTCCGAGGCTGCATGCGCCGATGTTGATGCGCCCGCCATCGAGCCCGCTCATCGCGAAGCGAAATCCGCGTCCTTCGACGCCGCCGACCAGCGCGCTCGCCGGCACCCGCGCGTTGTCCATGATCACCTGCCGCGTCGGTTGCGCGTTCCAGCCCATCTTCTTCTCGATCGCGCCGAAACTCAGCCCCGGCGTGTCTTTCATCACCGCGAACGCCGACACGCCGTCCGCGCCCTCGCCGCCGGTCCGCGCAAAGATGAAATAGAAGTCGGTCGCGCCCGCACCCGAAATGAACTGCTTGGTGCCATTCAGAATGTATCCGTCGGCATCCTTCCTGGCCGTGGTTTTGAGCGCTGCAGCGTCCGATCCAGCACCTGGTTCGGTCAGGCAGTAAGAGCCCAGCCATTCCATCGTGGCCAGCTTCGGCATCCACGCGGCGATCTGTTCGGCGGTTCCGTACTTGCCGACCATCCACGCCACCATGTTGTGGATCGAGATATAGGCTGCGATCGACGGGCAGCCGTAGGCCAGCGCCTCCATGATCAGCGCGCCATCGAGCCGCGACAGGCCGGACCCGCCGATCTCAGCTGGAACATAGATCGCGGCCATGCCGAGTTGCGCCGTCTCGCGGATCACATCGACCGGAAAATGCGCCTTCTCGTCCCACTCACCGGCATGCGGGGCCAGGCGGTCGCGGGCAAACGCCAGCGCGACCTCTTGTATCGCCGTCTGTTCTTCGGTGAGAGCAAAGTGCATGAGAAATCCTTAGCTAGACAGGCGCAAACGTCACACGTCTGGCCCACTATTTCCAGTCCGCCAACGCAATGACCCTGCTCGCGTCTTGTGTGCCGGAAACTTTGCTGACGAATGCCGTATCGGCGGTAACGAATTGGGCATCCCGCATGCGGCTGGCGGCGAGAAACAGGCAATCGTAAATCGAATAATCCAATTGCTGCGAAATCAACAACGCATCGAGGATGAGAACTCCGGTCGGCAACAGCTCGGTAAAGACACCTGCCAACCCTGCAACCGCCTCGTTCACGCTCTCAGCTGAAATAACCGCGTTACGTTGCTGCCGGCGCAGGCCATTGGCCACTTCGGCCAACAAAAAGTCTGGTGCGAACAGGTCTCGTTCTGCCCTCAGGATGTCGTCTGCCTTGTCGGCATCGATTTCTTTCAGAAACCATTTCAAGGCGACGCTGCTATCGACGATCAGCGGACGGGTCATTCAAGTCCCTCGCGGATTTCGTCTTTGGTCATGGCGATTGATGTCCCGACGGTCTTCTCCCGAATGCTGCGTGTAAATATCAGGCGCTCCTTTGGCGTCATCGCAGCCTGCCGCGTAAGCAGTTCGCGGACATATTGTTCAAGTGACGTGCCGGCAGCTCGCGCCTTGGACTTGTAGCTTTCAATGACGCAATTTTCGAGATTGCGGATAAGAAGTTGGCCCATCTCAAGCCCTCTTTGATTTCCATGCTATCAAAAATGATAGCATGACTGCCGCCAGTGTCACCGGGATGCGTGTTCACCGCCGGTCCGCCGCCAGCCCCCAGCCAGCAAAGCTTCCGCCTCCGCCACTAGTCGCTGCACGATGACCGCAGCCGGCTCGATCGCATGGATTAGCCCGGCCGCCTCGCCAGCGATTGCTGCAACGGTTGTCGCGTCGCCTGCCACAGCCGCTTCCGCATAGCGCGCGCGCTCCGGTTCGACGCCAGCGCGTAGATCACCTTCCCGCCCCAGCCATGCATTGACGTAGGCGTTGCGTACCACGCGAATATTGAAGCGCTCCGGCCAGTCCCAGCCGCGCACGATGTCCGTTACCGATTGGCGCACCGTATCGTCGCCGGTCGCGGCCACCGCCGCCGCATGCAGGTTTGTATGCACCAGCGCCTCCGGTGTCGCCCAGAAGCGCGAACCCACCACTGCGCCATCAGCCCCCAGCATCAACGCGGCGGCCAGGCCCCGACCGTCTGCAATGCCGCCCGCCGCGCATAACAGCGTCGTAGGGGCGCGCCGCGCGATCAGGTCTGCCACTTCCGGCACCAGCGTCATCGTGGCCCGCTTTTCACCGTGCCCGCCGGCCTCCGCGCCTTGCGCCACGATGATGTCGCAGCCCGCGTCGATCGCGATATGCGCGTCGTGCACGGTCTGCACTTGCTGGATCGCCAGCACAGCAGCCGCGTGGATCTGAGCCACGTACGGCGTCGGATCACCGAACGACAGAAACAAGGCTTTCGGCTTGTGCTCGAGGGCGGCGGCGAGCAGTTGCGGTTGCTTTGCCATCGACCAGGTGATGAACCCGCACCCGACCGATGCATTGCCTGCCGCGCGGAATTGCTCGGCGATCCAGTCGCCGTCACCGTAGCCGCCGCCGATGAAGCCCAACCCTCCCGCGTTCGACACCGCCGCGGCCAGCTTGCCACCCGCCGCAAGCGCCATCGGTGCCGACAGGATCGGATGCGCGATGCCCAGTCGTTCGGTCAATCGTGTGCTTATCGCCATCACACCGCTCGTCCTCATCTTCGCCGGGCACCATCGACGGTGTCGTTGTCCGACTGGTTAACCGAGTCTTAGCATCCGTCGCGTAAACCGGACACTGGGGGATCTTATCTTCGAGCAAGCCCCGGACCAATGGTTTTGAGGGCAATCCGCGACGATGGGTCTTTTCGGCCAGCAAAGTGCCGTCGGAAAAGCCGTCCCGGGATCGCCCGCGAAGGCGGTTCTGAGCCGCTCCGCGCGCATCGTCCGTGCGCTGCGGTGGTTTTCGCTCAGCTCGGCGGCCGCAGCGCTGATGCTCGGCTTTGCCCTGGTCATGACCACGATTGCTGTCCCCAACCCGATGGTGCACCGCAAGTCCGAACGCGCGCCCGTCGTCCGCGTGTTGGCAGGCGACGGCACAGTGTTGTTCGAACGCGGTGCCGCCTATGACTATATGCCAATCGACCTGCTGCCCAAGCATGTTGTCGACGCCGTCGTTGCCACCGAGGATCACCGCTTTTTCGAGCATCGCGGCGTCGATCCCGTCGGCCTCGTGCGCGCCATGCTCACCAATCTGCGCGCCGGCCGCTACGCCCAAGGTGGCTCCACGCTGACGCAGCAGTTGGCCAAGAACCTGTTTCTCAACTCCGAGCGCCGTCTTGGCCGCAAGGTCGAGGAACTCTATCTGGCGTTCTGGCTGGAAATCCGGCTGTCAAAAAAAGACATCCTCGAACTCTATCTCAATCGGGTTTATTTCGGCGGCGGTGCCTATGGCATCGAAGCGGCTGCACGCCGCTACTTCGACAAGAGCGCGCGCGACCTGACGATCATCGAGGCTGCTGTGCTCGGCGGCGTTCTGAAGGCCCCGTCGAAATACTCGCCGCTGTCGAGCCCACCGTTGGCCCGTGCACGCGCACGCGTGGTGGTGCAGAAAATGTTGACCGCCGGCTACCTCAGTGAGGATCAGGC
>JANXYD010000032.1 GCA_025350265.1 Hyphomicrobiaceae bacterium
TGGCGGCTTTTTCCCCCTGGATCAAGCCTGAGCGATTGCGCCACGAGGGGGCCTTGCTGGTGTGGACGGAAGGTCGCGGCGCGAACGCCAGCCCCGCTCTCGTCGCCATGGCAGCCGGGCACGAGATCAGGGAGCGCCGCATCGCGTTCGCCCACGGCAAGAACGGCGAGGACATCGTCGTCAAATACGTCGTCCTGCAACCGTCGCCGTGAGCGCGGTTTTTTTGTCTCAGCTACTACCGATCACGATGCCGGTTACCAGCACGAGCAGGCCGCCGAGGACCACTTGCACCAGTGCCGACGTGAACCGGGTCTCCATGTATTTCCAGCGGATATAGGCGATGGCTGCGAGTTCCACGGCGACGACGATGCCGGCGATGATGGTGGCGGTCCAGAAATTGTGGATCAGGTAGGGTAATGTGTGCCCGAGGCCGCCGACCGCTGTCATGACGCCGCAGGCAACACCCCGCACCCACGGATGTCCGCGGCCGGTGATTTCTCCATCGTCGGATAGCGCTTCGGTCAGGCCCATGGAAATGCCGGCGCCGATAGATGCTGCGAGGCCGACCAGGAAGGCGTCCCAGGAAATGCGCGTGGCGAACGCCGCGGCAAAGATGGGGGCCAGCGTGGAAATTGACCCGTCGATCAGTCCCGCGAGCCCCGGCTGCACGATCTGCAGCACGAACAGCCGACGCTTGGTGGCATCCTCCTCCGCACGAGCGTTGGGCGTGAGATTGGCTTCGCCCAGCTTGGCGGCGAGGCTCTCGTGCTTTTTTTCGATTTCGGCCAGATCGCCAAGCAGTTTGCGCACATCGGTATCGCGGGCTTGCTCGGCTGATTTGGCGTAGAATATGCTGGCCTCGTATTCCATCGTCTCGGCTTGCTTGCGTGCGGTGTCGATGCGCAGCCCGTCGGCCAACCATACCGGATTGCGCTTCAGGAAGCCTTTGACGTCGGCGCGGGTGATGTAGGGGAGTTCCTTGCCGTACTTGCGCTCGTATAACTCCAGCAACAGGTGGCGGTGGTGGGATTCCTCGGCGGCCATGTCTTCGAACACGCGTGCTGAGGCCGGGAATTGCTGGCGCAACTTGGAAGCGAAATTCAGATAGATGCGTGCATCCTCTTCCTCATTGGCGATGGCGAGAGCCAGGACTTCCGGCTCCGTCAGCTCCGATATGCGTTTCATGTTCGGCTCCATTCATTGCAGTATTTTAGAAAGCTTCTAAAAGAAGCGTGGCACGCCCACAAGCCCGCGCGTCATCGTCACGCGCATTGGCCTGTTGACTAAATCCGGCCACGCCCGCAATTGCGTGCAACCTTGCAAAACGGACGTTTCATGACCGCTGCATCCGATACCGAACCGAGCAATACGTTCACGCCGCCGACCAAGGTGTTGGGGCGCGAGGCGCGGGTGGTGCGCAAGCGGTTCTACAAGGCGGTGACGGTCGCGCCGGTGAGTGGCGGCTTTGCCGTGCATCTCGATGGGCGCGGCGTTCGGACGCCGGCCAAAGCACCGTTGCTGCTGCCGGTCGAGGCGCTTGCGGCCGCATTGGCTGAGGAATGGCAGGCGCAGGGCGAGGAACTCAAGCCCGCCACCATGCCGCTCACGACGCTGGCCTGCACGGCGATCGATGCGGTCGCCAATACGATGCAAGCGGTGGCTGAGGACATCGGCAGCTATGCCATGAGCGACCTGTTGTGTTATCGCGCGGAGGCCCCCGACGGCCTGGTCGAACGACAGGCCGCGGGCTGGGATCCGCTGCTTGCATGGGCCGAGCGCGAACTGACTGTCACCTTCGAGCGCACCAGCGGGCTGATGCCGGTCGCGCAGTCACCTCAAGTAGCCGGGCGGATGGTGGTGGCTGTTGGCGGACTGGATGCGCTGCAACTGGCGGCGGTGCATGTGCTGACGGCGCTGATGGGTTCGGCGATACTGGCGTTGGCGGTGCTGCGGCGGCGGCTCGATATCGACACGGCCTGGCGGCTCGCACATATTGACGAGCACTGGCAAATCCAACGCTGGGGCACCGACGCCGAAGCCGAGGCGCGTCAGACAGCCCGCCACAACACGGCTAGCGCGGCCGCGAAAGTGCTGACGCTGTTGTCGGATACCAGCCCTGTTGGCCATCGACCGTTGGATGCGGAGGGGTATCCGACGTGAACTCTGCATAAACGGCAACCTCAGCTTTGGTTCAAACTCACGTTGCCATAATATTTATGCAGTTGCCGACGCATGCTATGCTGGCAGTCGTTCATTCCGGCCACCGAGGGATTTTCAATCATGCCCGACCTTTCCCCAAAAGCGGTTTATTCGGCCTATCGGGACGATCAGAAGTCAGGCCCGCTGCATGGTCCGTTGTTTGTGGCACGTATTCTGGCGATCGTGGTGGCCTGCCTCGGGGCCATCCCGACCGGCTATAACCTGTACCTGTCGTGGATGCATGGCATCCCCTATGCGCAGGTTGGCCATCGCCTCGAACAGTATGAGTTGTGGGTCAAGAATTTCGACTGCAAGATAGATTATCGGACTGTTCCGGCCAACCAGGGCGGCACCAAGGTCGATGTCGGTGCATGCCCGAAAAGCGGCGACATCGCGCTGAAGTTGACGACGGCGAACGGCAAATCGTCTTACGAGTGGATCGCCTACAACCAACTCGAACAGGCGACCAAGTCGGCGTCGGTGCTATCGTTGTTTGTAGCCGAAGCTTTGGCCGACGAAGCGCCGGCTGTCGCTCAATCGCCCGCAAGACAGTTTGCCCAAAACGCGCTGCCGCCGCCGCCGGCCGCCGGAGCGGCGCTGCAGGTCCGTTGCGAGGCGATGCCGGCACCGGGTCAGATCGTCCGGATCGTCGGCGAAGCCGGCAAATGCTTCCGCGAGCACATCTCGGCCATGAAGGGCAAGGTCGAGAGGCGTGAAGAAGTGCCGTGCGCATCGCAATGTTTGCCGGCCAAGGGGTAACCGTTACGGTGTAGCCAGCGGCGATCGCGTAGTCGGCGCTCGCAAAAACAGCGAAACAAAAAACGCCACTTCCGGTCTTCGACGCCGCCATGAGCTGATCACGATCGCCGAAGATCGCGTTGCAGCAAGGGGCCGCTGGGCGTTGGCATGCACTTTGACGCTGTACCGTTCCAGATGCCGCCGGATTGAACGCAGGCGTCGACGAGTTGGCTGCGATGCCGTTGCCATTGCAGCAGACCAACCAGAATAGCGACTGACGTGATGGCCACTCCGATGCGCGCTCGGCTCATGGTGCGCGTCCGATATAGGCCTCGGGAAAACGGTCACGCCACGAAGGCAGCGCGCCTTGAAATGGCAACGCCGTCGCCTCGTAGACACCGCGAGCGATGGCGCGTGCCAGGCAATCGCCGGCCGCCATGCCGATTTCGGTCAGGGCCGAGCCTTCCATTCCCGGCGGCAACGGCTTACGCAAAGTGGCAGTTGCGAACACCGTATCCCCGTCCATCGGCGCGTGGGCGGGGCGGATCGCGCGTGCCAAACCGTCGTCAGCCATGATCGCCAGGCGCTTGGCCTGCGATTTGGTGAGTACCGCGTCTGTCGCCACCACAGCGATGGTCGTCGACGGGGGCACGGGGCGGCCGCCTTT
>JANXYD010000349.1 GCA_025350265.1 Hyphomicrobiaceae bacterium
CGTCATCTTGGGTTGATGGCAATGGATAACTGGTAAACATGCAACGTCCGGGGTGGCAGGAACGCGTTGTTTGTTCTGGCGTGCTTCTGATCGGAAAACCGCTTCACACTTTATCCGGAAGCACGCTCTCCCCTGGCGTGCTTCTGATCGGAAAACCGCTTCACACTTTATCCGGAAGCACGCTCTCCCTTGGCGTGCTTCTGATCGGAAAACCGCTTCACACTTTATCCGGAAGCACGCTATGTTCTTCATCCGCACGACACTTCTGGTAGGCCTCGGCGTCCTTGTGTTGCCGACTGACGAGGCGGCGCAAGCGCGCGTTCTCGGTGCCGCAAAAACGGCCATGCACTGGACGCAGACGTTTTGCGAGCGCAATCCGCAAACCTGCGTGCAGGCCCAGCAGGGCTGGGGCGTGTTCGTCAAGAAGGCGGAGTTCGCCGGCAAAATGGCGATTGATCTGCTCAACGAGCGAAATGCGCAGCAACCCGCAGCAAGCCCCCAGCCGACCGCCGTCAAGCCGAGCCCGACAGCGCTCAAGCATGCCGACCCCGAGCCTGCCCAACGCCCAACGCCACGCTCGGCGATGCTGCGCAGCAATGGCTGACGGCTGACGGCGGCGCTACGCGGCTACCTATTCGCCACGTTGCGTGGCGCTGTCGCGCGACGGGGAGTGTTGCTCGTATTTCTCAACCACCGTGCGTGCCTTTGCCGCCACGCTATCGGCAATCGCCGCCTGCCCTTCGGCGGTCGGATGGAAAGCGCCGGAATAGGTACTCGCCAACAAAAGCTGCACCCATTCCAGCCCCTGTTGCTTGAGCACACTCTGCATCATCGACTGCGGCACATGGAAATGGCCGGTCAGGAAAGCGTCGTTAGGCGTGCGAAACCACCGCTGGCGCGTGGCGTAAGCGCGCCACTCCGACGGGTTGTAAGGCTGCCATTTGCCGTCGACGAAGCGCGGCAGGCGCAAATCGTCGGCCGTCGTCAGGGCGTCGCGCGACCAACCCGCACAAAGTCCACGCCCGCGGAAATCGGCGCGATGCGCATCTGCGAAACTCCAACCATAGGCCTTCGCGCTGTCGCGCATGATGCCCTGCAGACGTTCGGCCGCGACCGACGCTTCCGCCGATTTCTGTTTGCTGAGATAAAAATCCGACAGCACGGTCATACCCGACGTGCCGTCCGGACACAGTGAACGGCCGTCTTCCAACAGAACGAGCGGCGGATAAGCCGTCAGGATCACGCGATCGGGCTCGTTCCACGGGATGTGAATGAGCGTATGAAAGGCCCGGTTGAGGGCCTTGTACCGATCCGTCAACAGATCGAGCCCGGCCTGTGCCTCGGTAATCCCCTGCACTTGCCCGAACCAGCCGCCGAGGCTGCGCAACGACGATTTGTCCGCCAGCACCGCATTGGCCACCAGGCGCGAAAATCCAATATCATTGCCGCCCATCGACAAAAACAACAGATCGACCTTGCGCGCTTTCGTAGCCGGGCACTTGCGCAACACCAGCCCGCCCTGCAACTCCGGCAAGCGGCCGTTCATATGGTAGGCCTCCGGCAGATCGGTGGCGGCGGCTTCGGTGGTGCCGCACTGCGCTACGGCGGCCGCCGAAATCTGTGACAGTTCCGGTGGGTTTGGCACCCACTCATGCCCCTTGTAGCGGAGGAAGGCACCAAAAATGGTCTCGCCGCCCGAGCACGCAAACCCCACGAACGTCACGGCTCGATGCGGCTCCTCGACGCCGAGTTGCAGCGCCGCCCGCAACTGGTGTGAATAGAGAGAGCGATGGCAGGCTTGATCGAGCCAGCGAGGATTTTCCTCGATAAACGCCTTGTCGCCGATCTTCTGCCAGTCGCCGGCCCGCGCGGGATATCCATCGAGCGGCGCTTGTTCTTTCGATCGAAGGCCATAGTCGGCGGTTCGTTCGGCGGATAAACGCACCGGCACGTCCGGATTGCCCTCGCCCGACCCGAAGCTATCGCCCATGCCGACGATGAACAGATCCTCTACCTTGGCTTCCGTCCTGGCGATCTGCAGTTGACCAACCTCGACGGCGATGACCGCGCCGCCCGGATAAGGTATCTCGAGTTCGACGGGCGTGTCGCAAGGCAACGTGATCGCAGCGCCACGCTTGCGGCCACCATTCGGCGTGGTCAGCCACGTACAATCGACGGTGCTGCTATCGGGCACGTCGAGCACACTGGCACGAATTTTATGGCTTTTCGGATTGACGTAGTCGGCGAGCGCTGGACAGGCGTAACGATTCTTGGCCACGTCCCAGCAGGCATCCGCCCACATCGTCGCCGCCCACCCGTCCTGATGGCGTTCGGCGAGC
>JANXYD010000351.1 GCA_025350265.1 Hyphomicrobiaceae bacterium
TCGCGCCGGCGGTTGAGGGTGGGGCGATGATGGCGGCCGGTTGGCGTGGTGCTGTGCTGGGGCTTGTCGCCTACGCGACCTTTGATCTCACCGCACTGTCGATCATCAAGGGATGGACGGTCACGGTAGCCCTGGCCGACCTCGCGTGGGGGACGATCGCGACAGCCATTGCATGCATCATCGGCTTTCTGGTGTTACGCCATTTATCAACAGCGGGCGCTGGTCTCTCGTGAATGTGGGTTATGGATGAACTGGTGCTTTGCGCGAAATTTTCTCCTGTTCCAGGTGGTTTGGCTCGTCGCTGCCGTAGGCGCTGCGCGGGGAGCGTCCTGGCCTGGGCTGATCGCTGGGATGCTAGCCGTTGGCCACCACGTGGCCACGACCAAAGATCGAGCGCCGATCCAAGGTATGGTCTACACTGGCGCGCTTGGTACTGTTGTCGAAAGCGCCCTCGTTGCAACCGGCATGTTGCGGTATTCTGCACCCTGGCCAACCGACGCACTGGCACCTGCGTGGATCGTCGTCCTCTGGTTGGCATTCGGAACTACGATCAACGCATCGCGTAAGGCATTGGGGTCTGTGTCGCGCGTGATGCTGATCCCGCTTGGTGCGGCGCTCGGCCCGTTATCGTATCTCGCAGGGGAGCGCCTTGGTGCGCTCACGCTGGCAGATCCGCGCTGGATCAGCCTGGTGGCTACGGCCGTCGCCTGGGGCGCAGCATTTCCAATGCTTGTCAGCATGAGTGAAAGGTTGGAGGCTCGCGACTAGGGCAACGCCGAGCGCACGGGCCGCTTGCCGGACAGGGCTTTTACGCCAGCAGCCCACCGCCTGCATCGCGTCCAGTTGACGCAAAACGTAAGGCGCGGAGATATGGACACCTGATACAAGTCCTACCGCGACACTTTCAGTTTCCGGGAAATCCGCTACCTTGACCGTGCCGGAAAATTCACCGGTCTCACCAGTCGCGCACCTCCATCGACGTGCGGTGCGGCGTACTGGAGGTCTGAGGGAGAACAACCGATGTCACAGTCAAAACTGCCGGTATCTGAGCGCCGCCCCCGTCGAGAGCAGGCCATTTCAATCGCCGCCGGTAACAAGGGGTATATGTCCGGATTCGGCAATGGTTTTGAGAGCGAGGCGCTGCCCGGCGCGTTGCCGGTTGGCCGCAACAGCCCGCAAAAATGCCCCTATGGACTTTATGCGGAACAGATTTCCGGCTCGCCCTTCACGGCCCCCCGCGTCACCAACGAGCGCTCGTGGCTCTATCGGATCAGGCCGACGGTCAAACACTGGGGGCGGTTTGAAAAGATTTCCGGCGGCTGCTGGGAAACCGCTCCACTCAACACGTTCGAGATGCCGATCCAGCCGCTGCGCTGGAGCCCGATCGAACTGCCGACGGAGAAGGTGTCGTTCCTCAGTGGCGTGCGAACGATGACCACCGCCGGTGACGCCGGGAGCATGGCCGGCATGGGCATGCACGCTTATGTTATCACCGCGTCGATGGTGGATGCGTACTTCTACAACGCCGACGGCGAAATGATGTTCGTGCCGCAACTGGGCAATCTGCGCATCTGCACCGAGTTCGGCACCATCGACGTCGAGCCGTGCGAGATCGCGGTCATCCCGCGCGGTGTCAAGATCCGCGTCGAACTGGCTGCCGGGACAACGGTGGCACGCGGCTATCTGTGCGAAAACTACGGCGGCGCCTTCACGCTGCCGGAGCGTGGACCCATCGGTGCCAACTGCATGGCCAACCAGCGTGACTTTCTGACGCCGATCGCCGCCTATGAAGACCACGATGGTGCGTGCACCATGACCGTCAAGTGGGGTGGCACGCTGTGGCGCACGCACCTTGAGCATTCGCCGCTCGACGTCGTCGCGTGGCATGGCAACTATGCGCCGTACAAATATGACCTGCGACACTATTCACCCGTGGGCCCCGTGCTTTACGACCACGCCGATCCGTCGATCTTCACCGTGATGACGTCGCCTTCGGAAACGCCGGGCACTGCCAACATCGACTTCGTCGTCTTCTGCGATCGCTGGACGGTGGCCGAGAACACGTTCCGTCCGCCCTGGTACCACTTGAACGTGATGAGCGAGTTCATGGGGCTGATCGAGGGCGTCTACGATGCCAAGCCACAAGGCTTTGTGCCGGGCGGCATGTCGCTGCACAACTCCATGCTGCCGCATGGGCCGGACACCCAGGCCTTCGAGCGTGCCAGCAACGCCGAATTGAAGCCGCACAAGCTTGAGAACACGATGGCCTTCATGTTCGAGACGCGTTTCCCGCAGCGCGTGACGAAATACGCGGCTGAGCACCCGAGCCTGCAGCACGACTATAGCGACTGCTGGGCCGACATCGAGAAGCACTTCGACCCGGCCAAGCGGTAAGGTCGTTCCGGTTTTAGTCAATCGCAGAAC
>JANXYD010000098.1 GCA_025350265.1 Hyphomicrobiaceae bacterium
TATGCGTATATTTAAAGGGTTTCTTCATGGAGTATGAACTCGTGCCCGCAATCATCTTCGCGATTCTCGTGCTGGTCTATCTGATCAGCGCGATCCGCATCATCAGGCAGTACGAGCGCGGCGTCGTCTTCAATCTCGGCAAGTTCGCCGGCGTGCGCGCGGCCGGACTGAACTTCATATTCGTGCCGTTTCAGCAAATGACGACGGTGTCGCTGCGCACCGTGACGATGCAAATTCCATCGCAGAAGATCATCACAAAGGACAACGTCTCGATCGACATCGCAGCCGTCGCCTACTATCACATCTCGGACGCGGAGAAGGCGGTCATCGCCATCGAGAACGTCTACAACGCCATCAACCAGATCAGCCAGACGACGGTGCGCAACGTGGTGGGGCGATTCTCGCTCGATCAATTGCTGGCGCAGACCGCGACCATCAACGAGCAGATCAAGGACGTCATCGACGCGCATACCGAACCGTGGGGCACGCAGGTGACGGCCGTCGAGATCAAGGACATCACGCTGCCCGACAACATGCAGCGCGCCATGGCCAAGGAGGCCGAGGCCGAACGCGAGCGCCGCGCCAAGATCGTGGCCGCGGAGGGCGAATTCCAGGCAGCGGTGAAGCTGGGCGAGGCCGCCGACATCATCACCGCGCACCCGGTGGCGCTGCAGTTGCGCACCTTGCAGACGATGGCCGAAATCGCCACCGAGAAAAATTCGACGATCATCTTCCCCGCCCAGTTCATGACCACGGTGCAGGAAGCCATCTCGATGTTGAAGAGAGATTCGGAAACGAAATAATCCGACACGCACTCCTGTCCGGAAAAAACCGACACCAAGAACCACGCCATATAGATGGATGTTTTTGAAGGTGTACTGCGCGCCCGACAGTAATCTTGTGCGATCGTCATCCCGGAAACCGGAGCGCCTTTTCGGCGCGAAGGTTATCCGGGATCGTGACCGGCTCAATATTAAATAAGGTAGTAATCACTGCTGTTTCTCACCGAGACAGGTCAAGATCCCGGATAAATTCTTCGCGCTCCGCGCCAAGAATTTTCCGGGAAGACGGCGTGGGTGGGCCGAGGGCGAACTGTCCCGGACAGCAGTGGCCAACAAGCGAAACCGTCGGCCTGTGCTGACGGCCCATCTGCCCGAAGTCTTCGGTGCATCCGCGCCGGACGGCCATGCGCCACCCTTCGGGTATAAATCCCCCAAAGGGCGGGGACCAGCCCGCTGAACATCGAGGCGTTGCCTTCGCCCCTCGGAGATTTATCCCCGCAATCGATGCGACTGGGGCAACCAAACGCCGGACCGCGCACAGCTTATCCACGGGCCGTCCACAGTTCTTGATGAATTCTGCTATGCTTTGTGTGATTCGGCCACGGTCGGGAACGCGCAATGTCCTCCTACCTTGAACTGCACAAGCTCGCCCAAAACCCGGCTGCGGTGACGACACTGGCGACATTCCTGCTCGCCCTGCCTGATGCTGGCTGGAGCGAGTGGGAGGCCAATTTCCTCGACGACATGGCGCAGCGCCAGGAGGCGCTGACGACGCGGCAAGGCGAGAAACTGATCGAACTGCGCGACGACGCGAAGAATTATTCGAAGTTCGACGGCCTGTCAGTTGCCAGCCTCGTGCGCGATTGCTGGATCGCGCGGCTGGACCTCTTGGAAGACGATGAAGCCTTCATCGACGGCCTCAAGCGGCAATCCGTCACCACGCTCAAGAAGCGGCCGCTCATGCGCCTGCTGCGGCTCGCCCGCGAACTGGACCTGGTGCATCGCTACGTCGATATTGGTTAAGGCGCGCGCGCCTCCGTCGCGCAATTCCTGTAGCCCCGCGCCGGCCAACCCGTTACAACGCCTGCCATGAGCAAGCACCCTTCCATCGCCATTGTCGGCCGGCCCAATGTCGGCAAGTCGACCCTCTACAACCGCCTGACCGACACGCGCGACGCCTTGGTATCGGATCTGCCCGGCCTGACGCGCGACCGCCGCGAGGGCGAGGCCAAGATCGGCGGCCACCTGCTCACGGTCATCGATACGGCCGGCTTGGAAGAAGCCGCCAAGGGCTCGATCCAGGCCCGCATGCGCGCGCAGAGCGAAGCGGCACTCGAAGCAGCCGACCTCATCTTATTCGTCATCGACGCCAAGGACGGCATTACAGCGTCCGATCAAGTGTTCGCCCGTATCGCCCGCAACGCCGGGAAGCCCGTCATCGCGGTTGCCAATAAGAGCGAAGGCAAGAAGGCCGTCGAGGGCTATTACGATACCTATGCATTAGGCTTCGGCGATCCCGTCGCCATATCTGCCGAACACGGCGAGGGCCTCGGCGAACTCGATCGCGACATCCTCTCGGCCCTCGGCCTCAAATCCGTGCCACGGCGCAAGAAGAAGGTCGATCCCGACGACCCTATAGTCGAGGAGGAACCCGAGGACGCGCCGCTGAGGCCGATCCGCGTCGCCATCGTCGGCCGCCCGAACGCCGGCAAATCGACGCTGGTCAACTCGCTGCTCGGCGAGGACCGCATGATCACCGGGCCCGAGCCGGGCCTGACGCGCGATAGCGTCGCCACCGACACCGTCTGGCGGGGCCGCGCGATCAAGCTGTTCGACACCGCCGGGCTGCGCAAGAAGGCCAAGATTCACGAGAAGGGAGAATTGCTGTCGGCCTCCGACGCCGTGCGTGCCATTCGGTTCGCCGAGGTCGTCGTGGTGCTGATCGACGCCGAACGCCCGCTCGAACAGCAGGACCTGATCATCGCCGAAATGGTCGCCGAGGAGGGCCGCGCGCTGGTCATCGCCATCAACAAATGGGACCTGGTCGAAGACAAGAACAAGCTGCTCGCCGACATCCGCGAAACGATCGCTGCGAAAATGAGCCAGGTGCAGGGCGTCTCGCTC
>JANXYD010000108.1 GCA_025350265.1 Hyphomicrobiaceae bacterium
CCGCAGTGCGCGAGGACCATGTCGGACGTCAATGTCTCACCGGGTTTCGGCACGATGACTGCGATGACCGCTTCCACCCAACGATCGTGCGGCACACCGACGACGGCCACTTCCGACACTTGTGGCAGGCGATAGATCATCTCTTCGACTTCGCGACTGGCGACGTTTTCGCCGCCGGTTTTGATCATGTCCTTCTTGCGGTCGACGACGGTGATGAAGCCTTCGTCGTCGATGGTGGCGAGATCACCGGAATGAAACCAACCGCCTTCGAATGCTGCCTTGGTGCGTTCATCGTCGTGAAAATAACCGAGCATGAGATGCGGTGAGCGGTGCACGATCTCGCCGACCACGCCGGGGGCGACATCGCGCAGGGCGTCATCGACCACGCGCGTTTCGACGTTGAGCACGGAGCGGCCGCAGGAGCCGGGCTTGCGCAACTGATCATCCGGCCCCAGCATCGTCGCGAGCGGCGCAATCTCGGTCTGTCCGTAAAGGTTCCATAAACGCACGTTGGGCAGGCGGCGGGCCATCTCGCGCAGCACTTCCACTGGCATGATCGAGGCACCGTAATATCCTTTCGCCAGGCTCGATAGATCGGTCGTCTCAAACAGCGGCGAGCGCAGCAGCGAGATCCACACCGTCGGCGGGGCGAAGAAAGAGGTGATGCCGTAGCGCTGGATGAGCGGCAGCAGGTTATCCGGCGTTGGCTTGGCCGTGATCACATTGGTGCCGCCGACATAGATCGCTGGCCCCAGGAAAACGTCCAGCTGGGCGCAATGGTACAGCGGCAAGGCATGTAATGCGAGATCGTCGCCGTGGATGGCGGCATCGGAAACGCAACTCACGTACTGCCAGATGACGGCGTCATGGGTCAACATCGCCCCTTTGGGCATCGATTCCGTGCCGCTGGTATAAACGATCTGCAAGAGATCATGGCCGTGCAGGCCGACCTCGGGGACCGGCCCGGTTGACGCCGCAAGTGCGTCGAACGTGATCATGCCGGGCACGGGTGTGCTCGCATCTTCCGAGGGCAGCCAGATGAATTCGGTGACGCTGGTCTCGCGGGCTGCGGCTGAGCGTGCGAGTTCGGCAAGACCACTGTCGGTGGCCAGCATCGATGCGCCGGCGTGGCGCAGGATGTAGGCGACTTCCTCGGGCTTGAGCATGAAGTTGATGGGCACCATGACCGCGCCGAGGCGAGCGAGCGCAAATCGAAGGGCTGCGAACGCATGCGAGTTGCGCGCCAGCACGGCGATTCGGTTGCCTTTGCCGACACCGCGCGCAGCCAAGCCGGCGGCCAGTCGATCGCAAATCGCGTCGAATTCCGCGTAACTCCACGTCGTCGTTCCGCATATGATCGCCGTCTTCGCAGGGTGACGTTTGGCGCTGCGATGCAGCAGATCCGCAAGCGTCTGGCGGCGAAGGAGCGCGTGCATGGTTGCCTCAGTGTAATTGGTGCTCGGATCACTATTGGAACAAAGCGCGCTGCTGTCTACCGGGACATGGCGTACCGCTTCGAGCGCTCGCTCCTTGTGCACACCATGGTTTGTTCTCGATGCAACGACCGTTTCTGGCCGATAAGGCCGCAAATACGCAGGCTGATCGCATGCATAAACCTTAATGGTACGTGATCGGCCTGACCTCGGCTGCGGCTGTGGCGCTGGCACGGAAACTGCTCAGCTTTTCAGTGAAAGCGTGTCGGAGCCCACCGGAACGCGTCAATGTCCCGTTTATGAGCACAGCACCGATGCAACAGCGAACCAGCGAACTTCTATACGCCTACTGGAACGAGGTGCGCGGCGAACGCTTTGCACCGCGCCGCTTCGATATCGAGCCGGCGCAACTCGGCGCGGTGCTTTCAGAAACCTTCATACTTGAGTGCGAGGACACCGGAAAAATCACGTTTCGACTGGCTGGAACCAAGATCTGCGATACGTTCGGTCGCGAATTCCGCGGCAGTGACTTCTTCGCCCTGGTACAAGCCGCCGACCGCGAACAGCTCAAAGTGTACGTCGGCGAGGTGCGCAGCCTGGGTTCGGTGATGGTCATGGAGGCCGAAGCGAGCGTCGCCGGTTTTGGCCCAGCCCGCTTTGAGATCGTCGTGCTGCCGTTGGTCCACACGGGCACCAATATCAGCCGCCTGCTGGGTTCGATCACGGCGATCGATCCGCCGCATTGGCTCGGCAGCGAGCGGTTGCCGGAGATGGATGTGCTCCGTTACGAGCGCATCTGGCCGGAAGGACGACCGCACGCCATCGCCGACAAGTTCCGCAATCCGCCAGCCCTCATTCCGGAACTCGCTGACGCACGCATCGTCCGCGTCAACCGTCGCAACTTTCGCGTCCTCGATGGCGGTTTGGCGAACGACTGATGGTTTAATTTCCGCGCAGCGGAAAACTGCGGCTGATCAACTCTTCCTGGCGGCCACTTTCCCGCAACCGCTTGATCGCGGCGTTCAACTGCGCTTTCAAGTCGGGGTCGCCGCGATTGATCGTAATCCCGACGCCATCGCCAAAATAGCGCGGTTCGAAAAATGGACCGCCTTTGAATTCGCAACAGGCACGCGATGCGGTGCCGAGCAACCAAAAGGCGACACCCACACCGTCATCGAACAGCAGATCATCGGTGCCGGCGATGACGGCATCACGTGCCAGTTCGGGATTGTCGTAGGCGTGGATAGCCGAGAGGGTGAATAGCGCCCGCAAATACGCTTCGTGTGCGGTGCCCTTGGCGACGGCGATTTTCGCGCCATCCAAACCGGCCGGCGAGACGTCGGCGAATGCGCGCCCCAGCTTAGCGGCAAAGCGGCCGGGCATCTGATAATAGCGCTCGGTGACATCGAATTCGGACAACAATCGCGGCGTGACGGCGTGCGACGCGATCACGGCGTCGGCCTCGCCCCGTTTGAGCGCAGGCAGCAACTCGTTCCACGGCCGCGTCTGGACATCGCATGCGGCCGCCAGTTCAAGGCAAATGGCGCGCGCCATTTCGACGTTGAACCCGGCAAGTTGGCCTTCCTTGTCGACGTAATTGAAGGGCGGATAATCGTTGTCGGTCAAAAAGCGCAGCGCGGCGCGGCGCAACACCCTGGAATCCGACGGCGGTTGCAGCTGCGGGCGGCCCGGCAGTGCCTTTTCGACTCGTTGCTGGGCATACGCCGTAGTCGCGCCGGCGACCAGAGCCGTCACGAGACCAAAATGGAGCAAAAGCTGTTTGGCGCTACGTCGCATTACCCGTCCGTCCTCGCAAGGTTAACGGCTGTATCGGGCTTTGGCGGCTGGAGCAAGGCACTGGCGCTTCACGCCCACGACGTTATCCAGGGTGGTGTTTCAAAGGTGGGCGCGATTTGTCGTGAAAACGGCTTACACTTTTGCCTGAAGCACTCTACGGTGCGCGCCGTCTCACATTATTTTCAAAAAAGGCACGGCTTATCATCATGCGCCCCTCCAAACGCAAACCGGACGAGCTCAGGCGCGTCTCCATCGACCGCCGTGTATCTATGCATGCCGAGGGCTCGTGCCTGATCAAGTTCGGCAACACACACGTGCTGTGCACGGCCAGCCTGGAAGAACGGATCCCGCCGTGGCTCAAGGGCCAAGGCAAGGGCTGGGTGACTGCCGAGTATTCGATGCTGCCGCGCGCAACCACGCAACGAACGCGGCGCGAAGTGACGCAGGGCCACGCATCGGGACGGACCCAGGAAATTCAGCGCTTGATCGGCCGCGCGCTGCGTGCCGTCGTCGACCTCAAGGCGCTCGGCGAACGGCAGATCTCGATCGATTGCGACGTGCTGCAGGCCGATGGTGGTACGCGCACCGCGTCGATCACCGGGGCCTGGGTGGCGCTCTATGATTGCATCGCCTGGATGAAGGCGCGCGACATGGTGCGTGACAACGTGCTGCGCGACAATATCGCTGCCGTTTCATGCGGACTTTATGGCGGTCAAGCGGTGCTCGATCTCGACTATGCAGAGGATTCAGAGGCCGACGCGGACGCCAACTTCGTCATGACCGGCAGTGGCGGCATCGTCGAAATCCAGGGTACCGCCGAGACCGTGCCGTTTTCGGAAGCGCAATATCACGAGCTGATGGGACTTGCGAAGAAGGGCATCTCCGAACTCGTGTCGTTGCAGAAGTTGACCGTCAGCTGAGGTAGAATGAGGGCGTTGCCCTCGTGCTCCCACCAAAGGGCGTGGCCCTTTGGAAACCCCTTTTATTCGACCAGAAATTGACATGGCTTTAGCACCATCACGCAAGCTTACGCGCGGCATGAAACTGGTTGTCGCTAGTCACAACACCGGCAAAGTGCGCGAGATCAATGATTTGATCGCACCGTTCGGGCTCAATGCGGTTTCGGCTGGCGTACTCGGCTTGCCGGAGCCTGACGAGACGGGCACGATGTTTGCCTCCAACGCACGCATCAAGGCGCGAGCCGCAGCCCAGGCATCGGGGCTGCCAGCTCTCGCCGACGACAGCGGACTGTGTGTCGCCGCTTTGGACGGTGCCCCCGGCATCTTCTCGGCGCGATGGGGCGGGCCTGGCAAAGACTTTAGTGCCGCCATGGCTCGGGTGCACCGCGAGTTATCGGTGCGCGGCGCGATGTTGCCTTCCGACCGGACGGCACACTTCGTTTCAGCATTGTGCCTGTCGTGGCCCGATGGCGAAGACCAAATCTTCGAGGGGCGCGCTTTTGGCGAAGTCGTCTGGCCGCCGCGCGGCGAACGCGGGTTTGGCTACGATCCGATGTTCCTTCCCGACGGCTGCGACCAGACCTTCGGCGAGATGGAGCCTGCCGAGAAAGACAAACAATCGCACCGCGCCCGCGCGTTCGAGCGGTTCGTGCGGACGTGCTTTTGATAGGGCGCATGTCGACAGCGGAACTTGGGCGGTGTAGGCGTGGCGGATGACAGCTTCCGTCGCATCCAGACAACCCATTGCACCCCCCGCTTTCGGCGTTTATCTGCATTGGCCATTTTGCGCGGCGAAATGCCCCTACTGCGATTTCAACAGTCATGTCCGGCATGGCGGTTGGGACGAAGCAGGCTTTCTCGCCGCCTATATCGCAGAACTGGCCGAAACACGCGCGCGGATCGGTGCGCGTGTCGTTTCAAGCGTGTTCATCGGTGGCGGTACGCCTTCGCTCATGCAACCGAATACGGTCGCTGCGCTGATCGCCGAGGTCGACCGGCTCTGGCCGATCGCGGCCGACGCCGAAATCACGATCGAAGCCAACCCCGGCAGCGTCGAGGCCAATCGGTTCAGTGGATATCGGGAAGCAGGCGTCAATCGCGTTTCGATCGGCGTGCAAGCTTTGGCGGACGCAGATCTGCGCGCACTCGGCCGCATCCATTCCGTGGCGGAGGCACGGCGCGCCATCGAAATCGGGCAACGTTGTTTTCAACGCGTGTCGTTCGATCTCATTTATGCGCGGCAAGGGCAGACTGAAACCGCATGGCGTAACGAGCTGTCGGAAGCGCTTGCGATCGGCGTCGACCACTTGTCGCTTTATCAATTGACGATCGAACCGGCCACTGCATTCGAGCAACTCTATAAGGCCGGCAAACTGCGCATTCCCGACGACGAGCAAGCGCAAGCACTTTATGCGGCAACCCAGGAATTGACCGCGGCGGCGGGGTTGCCGATCTACGAGATTTCCAATCATGCCCGAACGGGGCAAGAGAGCCGGCATAACCTGTTGTATTGGCGTTATGGCGAATATGCCGGCATTGGACCGGGTGCACATGGGCGATTGATCGTCGATGGCGCGCGGCGCGCAACGTCGACCGAGCGCAATCCGGAACAATGGGTCAAGCGTGTACTGACGGCCGGACACGGACGCATCGAGGATGAAGCGTTGAGCACCGTCCAGTGCGCGGACGAAGCTTTGCTAATGGGACTGCGACTGACCGAGGGCCTTGACCTGAACCGGCTCGCCGAACTCAACGGCACGCGACCATCCGGCACCGTTGTCGACGAATTGACTAATCTTGGGTTGCTACGACGTCACGGCGCTCACCGCATCATCGCCACACCGAATGGCAGGATGGTACTCAACGAGATTGTGCTACAATTGGCCCGCTCGATGGGTTAAGCCGGGGGCGACGGCATACTTGGCACTCACGCCGTCACTTCATCAACAGCAAGACGGCAGCCAGAAGCAATACCACTGCCAGCCCGTTGCGCACGATCCAGTCGGGCGCGCTACCGGTGACGCGTACGCCCAACGCAATGCCGGGGATTGAGCCAAGCAGCAGCAGTCCGAGGACGCGACCGTCGATCGTGCCGAGGCTGAGATGGCCGAGTCCCGCGACGAGCGTCAACGGAATCGCGTGCACGATATCGGTACCGATCAAGCGTTTCAGCGGCATCGTAGGAAACAGCAGCAACAACACCACCATGCCAATCGCGCCGGCCCCCACCGACGTCAGGACGACCATAACGCCGATCAACAATCCGAGGCAGAGCGTCAGTGCCTTTTGACGTCCGCTAATCTGGATTGCGGCGTCCGATCGCGTATTTCGGCGCACGAGCCATGGGAAAGCAAAGTTCGCAAAGGCGCTGAAGATGAGGATAATGGCCAGCGCCTTGCGGATGAATTGGGCCAGCGCCACCGTATCTGGGTGTGCCCATTGCAGCCACGCCAGCGTCGCCAAAGTCGCAGGCAGGCTACCGGCCGACAACCAGCGCAATACCGTCCAATCAATGCTTGCGAACTTCTGGAAACGCCATGCCGCAGTCGATTTGGTCAGCGCTGCAAACAAAAGATCGGTGCCGACCGCTGCCGACGGGGGAACGCCGAACGCGGATATCAATAGCGAGGTTGTGACGGAACCGGCCCCAACGCCGGTCAGACCGACGAGAAATCCAATCATGGCGCCGCTGGTAACTAGGCCCAAAGACCAACTTAAAGAATGCGAATACATTCGGCTTCCATAGCAAGAAATTTCGGCGTTTGCTCGCGGAAAAGGCTGTGGTGCCAGCAACGCCCGATCATCCTCATTCGCGCGGTCGAGTGCGAAATCATCGACCTCGTGCCAAGCTTTTATTGCGCCAAAGCAGCCTTGATCGCCAGCATGTCGCGCCACACGTGCTGCTTCGACAACGGCGACTTGAGCAAAAATGTGGGTGACAACGAGGCAATGACGCGGACCCGATGGCCGCCGATGTCGCCGTCGCGCCATTTGCCGCGCACGCGCGTGATGCCGTCACCGATATCCATCACCTGCCGCGCAGCTGCTGCTCCCAGCATCAATAGAACGTCCGGTGCCACCAACGCCGTCTGGCGTTCGAGAAAGGGCAGGCAGACGTCGAGTTCCTGCGGGGTAGGATGTCGGTTGCCGGGCGGGCGCCAGTAGACTGCATTGGTGATGTGACAGCTGTCGGCCGCGAGACCGATGGCGGCAAGCATTTTTTCGAGCAAATCGCCAGCCGGGCCTGAGAACGGCGCACCAGCCAAATCGTCTTCGCGTCCAGGTGCTTCGCCAACGATCATCAATCGCGCCCGGGCCGAGCCTCGGTAGAAACAAAGCGACTTGGCGGTCGCCTTCAAGCCACAGCCGTCGAAGGTCTCGAGTGCTTGACGCAAGGTCTCAATGGTCTTGGCTCCTGCAGCGGCGGTGCGCGCGGCTTCGACCGCCGCGTCGGGCGTAGTCGCCACAAAGGTGCGCTTTGCCTGGGCGGGCGGCGTTGTCGCTTTGGGTCGTTCGACGACAGGCGCGACTGTGGCCGCCGCCAGGGGCTGCTTGCTGGTTATCGCATGCTTGTCAATCGACGCTCGCACGCGCTGCGGCATGGCGAATGCTGAGCCGGGTTTCTGGTCGGGCCTTGAGAGCCAGTCGATGGCTTCTGAGCCCAACGCCGCATCCACGCCCATGTCCTGGTACCAGGCGAGTACGCGCAAATGCGCGTCGATGGTTTCGTGCTGCACGATGAATCCAAAATCTGAGATAAGTGGGCGAAAACGTCCTCTACCATCTTTGCCCAATGGCGTGCAAATGTAGCGCAAACAGTTGCCGCCGAACGCATATCCGGCAGTAAACCGAGGACGCTTCGCGCGATGACCGATAGTGCAATTTTTGATCTTTTCGTGGTGGGTGGAGGCATCAATGGCACCGGCATCGCGGCAGACGCTGCGGGGCGAGGACTGAAAGTAGCCCTCGCTGAGATGTCGGACCTCGCCAGCGCGACCTCGTCGGCAAGTTCCAAGCTTATTCATGGCGGCCTACGGTACCTTGAACACTACGAATTTCGGTTGGTGCGCGAAGCCTTGGCCGAACGGGAAGTGCTGATGCGCAAAGCCCCGAACCTCATTTCACCGCTGCGTTTCGTGCTTCCGCATGTGCCGGGGGTGCGGCCGCGCTGGATGGTGCGGGCAGGGTTGATACTGTACGACAATCTCTACCAGCGAAAAATCATCAAATCCTCACAGAGCATCAATCTCGCGCGCGACCCGGCAGGCGCGCCGCTGAAGTCCGAATTCCGCGCCGGCTTCACGTACTGGGACTGCTGGGTGGACGACGCGCGGCTCGTTATCGTCAATGCAAAAGCGGCGCGCAATCGGGGGGCGCGCATCATGACGAGGACGCGTGTCATCGCCTGCATGCCAACAGATGGCCAGTGGCGCATCATCGTCGAGACCAACAAAGGCCGCCGTGAATTCCGCGCTCGCGTACTGGTCAATGCGGCTGGTCCCTGGGTCGACGGCATGGACGCACTCGCGCGCGCCGCCAGCGAACGCCGCACTACTCATCATGTGCGCCTGATCAAGGGCAGTCACCTGGTAGTGCCGCGTATCATCGGTGCCGACGATGGCTACCTGATGCAAGGAGCCGACCGGCGCGTCGTTTTCGCGCTCCCGTTCGAGGAGAGGTTCACAATCATCGGGACGACCGACGTCGGCTTCTCTGGCGATCCGGCTGCGGTCGCCGCCAGCGACGAGGAAGAGAAATATCTTCTCGTACTCGCCAATCGGTTTTTCAAGACGAGGATTACTCCGGCTGATATCGTTTGGCGCTTTTCGGGCGTGCGCCCGCTTTACGACGATGCCCACGGCGACCCGTCGGCAGTCACCCGCGACTATCACCTTGAGCTCGATGCAGATCATAAAAACCCGCCCCGGTTATCAGTCTATGGAGGCAAGATCACCACATATCGACGGCTCGCCGAGGAAGCCATGGCACGACTTGCACCGTTTTTCGGCCCGGGGTTCGGTCCCGACTGGACGGCAGCACAACCGCTTCCGGGCGGCGATCTACCCGACGCCGACTTTTCAGCATTCCAGGCCGGGTTATTGGCACGCTACCCGGCGTTCGAGCCGTTGCATCTGACACGCCTCGCGCATCGTCATGGCACCTTGATTTCTGCTGTGCTGGGTGATGCGCGGCGGCCAGAAGACATGGGTGCCGCGCTCGGCCACGGCCTGACCGAACGCGAGGTGCGCTATATGAAAGCCGAGGAATGGGCAGAGCAGCCGGACGATGTGTTGTGGCGTCGCAGTAAGATCGGACTACACGCTCTCACAGCGCCAGCCGGCAACGGGAACTCGACCATGGCCGCTGCCGTGGCTTCGCTGCTGTGAGAGCAACCGGCAATTGCTTACTGGGGTGCCGTACGTTCGTCGGTTTTATCTGCGGGGGTGCGAAACGCATCGTCTGGCTTTGATTTCGCCTTAGCGCGCGGCTTCGCCGATAGCGCGTCCGCGGATCCTTGCGGTGTCTCAACGGTCAGTGTTTTGTTGGTGCCTGCGGTCTTGGGTCGCTGCGGAGCGGGTGTACCTTTTGCAGCACTCGGCGTCGCCGCCGGATCAGTCGTCGCTGCAAGGCCCGGTTTTTTGGGACGTGGGCGTTTGTGAGGAACTATTGGCACAACGGGTTCGCCATCGATTGTGTCGGGCACCTCGACCAAGAGTTCCGGCCGCAAGGTCGATATGGGCAATTCCATCCGGCAGCGAAAACGCAGTTGCCCGTCGATCTTGATCAGCGCGGCGATCCGCTGTCCTTTTTCGTCCAGCGGCTTCGCTAGGCGCGCAGGTGGAACCTCACCTATCGCCGATCTCACGCCCGACGCCTCCAACGCATCGCGCTGTTGCTTCAGATGCACGCAACTATCAACGTCGAGCGGCTTTGCCGCCGCCGGTAGGGCGGCAAACGCAAATACGCTCATCGTCGACAACACAACAGAACGCACGCACGACAGTGTCGAAACGTTGCAACTGCACAGTCCCTTTGGATGATGGCTTCGGCTTGTGCAACGCATAACGAGGTCCAGATCAATAATCACCGGTCGGCCGAGTTCGGGGACGCGATACTTCCGGCCACATTCGCTACTGGCGCGGCAGATTTGCGGCAAATGCGCTGCGCGCTGCGCGCCATCGGTTACCCGCGGCGGGCTTTGTCGATCTTAGGCGCGAGTTCTTCCGCGTTCTGCGGTCGACGCGAATGGCCTTCGAAATGTGCACCATGTTCGATCGCCAATGATTTGTGATGCATTTCACCGTCAACGCGAGATCCGGACAGGAGGGTAACGGTCAAGCCGCGGACTGATCCGATCACTTCGCCGCCAACCGTTACGTCATCGGCGACGACGTTGCCTGTCACTTTCGCCTTGGGTCCGACGATAACCTGACGTGCATGCACATCGCCCTGCACGCTGCCTTCGACCTGGATCAACCCGTGCGATTCGAGATCGCCGACGATGATCAGATCCGGCCCGAGAAACGACAGTATGCCCGTACTTTGCACCGCGCCTGAACGTTGCGCCACCGAATTGCCCTGAACCACTTTTGACTCCGAAGTTTTGACGAACATTTGGGACGCCCCTTGTTTGGCGCATGCAACACGATTCGTTTTCGACAATAGCGCT
>JANXYD010000115.1 GCA_025350265.1 Hyphomicrobiaceae bacterium
CAAGTGAGGCGCTGCATGTGTGGCATCCAGGCATCATCATAAAGGCTCGAGTGGTGGTCCGCGTCCTTCTGAAGAACGGCGAAGACACCGGCGGGCGTCTCGCGTCCTTTGACGCCAGTCGACACCGGGGCGTTCAAGATCCAACCGTCAGCGTCATAGAACGTGACCTGTTGAGTCTTGATCGACACGATCGCCATGATCGGCTCGCCCGCAACGCGAGGCGCTGCCGACTCGGTGGATGCAGGGCGCGGCTGTTTCGCCACCGCTCCGCTGGACGTCGCTGTCAGCGCAGCAATGGCCGCAAGAGTGACGATGTCAGGAAGCTTCCAACGCTGAAAGTTGGATTGCAGCATCGTAAATCGATTTGCCATGCCCCGCCTATATTCAAATGCACGTTCGTTCCTGCTTCTATAGATGACCTGCAGTCAGCTTCCAACTCGCGATATCGGCACCTCTCGAAGCCGCCCGTCAGCCTTCGCATTCTGAAGAAATTGAGCTGCCCACTCCTTGACTACCACTTGACCCTTCGGCGCGACTACGACCACCCCGGTCGATTGTATGATGTCCGGAAGGACCCGCGTGCCGGACAGCTTTCGTGAGAGTTCTGTTACTGCTTCGGTGCCCATCGCGAGCGCATCGAGTGTGGCTTCCGAGGGACGTCTTCTGTTCGTCAGCCGGAAGCTAACTGGTGTAGACCGCCGGCGTCGGCACGTTACCCTCACGCGAAGTTTTGCCCCGAGGCAGAATTTCGCTGCAGCGCAAGAGTTCGTTAGCTTGTTGGGAGGGAAGCGGGCGCAGGCTGGCGAGCGCGGACACTTCAAGAGGTCATTACGACGACGCCATCGGCGGCGCGTACGCCTTGCCCTTCCCCCATGACGAACAGCGGGTTGATTTCGGCTTCGAGCAGGCGCGACCCAAGCTGCCCGACCATGAGCGAGAATGCGACAATGGCATTCGCCAGGGCCTCGACGTCGGCTTTCGGACGCTTGCGATATCCGCTCAGCAACGGAGCTGTTTTCAATTCGCCGATCATGGCTCGTGCTTCGTCGAGGCTCAAACCGCCCGTGGGCGGCAGAAAGCGAAGCGTCGAATCATTGATCAATTCGGCAGTGATGCCCCCCATGCCCAGAAGAAGTGCGCTTCCCAACGGGTCACGCCGGAGACCGAGGATCATTTCGACGCCGCCGCCGATCCGCTGTTGGACGAGAAACCGTTTTATCTTGGCGCCAGTGGCGTCAGCGACGTCCCGTTTCATTTGCTCAAGTCGGGACCCAATTTGGTTTCGCGGAACCGAAATTGCGACACCGCCGACATCGCTTTTGTGTGTGATCGTCTTGGATAGGATCTTCAGGACGACGTCGCCACCAATGGCCTTTGCAGCCTTCTCAGCTTCGTTTGGTGTCGAAACGATGAGCTCGCGAACACCTGGAATGCCGAATTGAGCGAAAAGCGACTTTGCTTCAGCCTCGTCGAGTGAGCCTGCAAAAACGTCAGGGATGGCAATCGCTTTGGCCGACTGGACCGTCTTGGCAGCACCGCTCACTATATCTGTCGGCAGCAGCGCCGAGAGTGCCCGGGCAATACTTTCAGGCTCGGTGAACGCTGGGACACCAAGCTTCGTGAGCCGAGAGGCTGCGTCTGGACTGTGAGGACTGACGTAGGCGAGGATTGGAAATGTCCGCTCGGGAAGCGCTGCGCTCACGGCATTAGCAACAAGGTCGGGTTGAGCGACACCCGATGATCCGACGATGACCACAAGGCCATCGTAGGACTTGCTAGCGGCGAGCACTCGTATCGCTTCGGTCAGAACGTCATTGCGCAGGCCTGCTAATGTGACATCGATTGGGTTGGTATCGAGTGCGATGTCCATGTTGGGCAAAAGCGCGCGCAGGTTGGCCCGGGTTATCTCGTTTGGATCCGGCGTTTCAAATCCCACAGTGCCGATTGCATCGGCAATCAATGTCCCGGCGCCACCTGTCGAAGTCAGGATTGCGATACGGCCGCCGCCCAAAGGCGGCTGCGTCGACAACGTCGCGGGGATATCCAGTAGGTCGCTGAAAGATTGGGCACGAATGATGCCGTATCGTTCGAAGAATGCATCATAAACTGCGTCGCTACCCGCCATCGCGCCGGTATGCGAAACGGCGGCACGAGCGCCAGCCTCAGAGCGGCCGATTTTGAGCGCAACCATTTGCTTGCCCCGGGCGCGCACGCGCATCGCGGCCTGCTGGAACTTCTTGGGATGACGGATGGATTCAATGTAGAGAGCGATCACCTGTGTTTCAGGATCATCCGCTAGGTAGGCGAGGAAATCCGAGATATCCAGATCGGCTTCGTTACTTGTGGAGACGAGCTTGGACAGTCCAAGTCCCTTTGCCGCTGCGCGGGACAACAGCGATCCGAGAATGCCGCCGCTCTGCGACAACACACTGACCTTGCCAGGCAGCAGAGCGTCCGCCGCCAGGGCGCCGCTGGCCGACAACGTGATGTGATCAGTGACGTTGACCAAACCAATCGTGTTTGGTCCGAGAAGACGCATCGCCCCTGCGGCTGCGACGAGCTCGGCTTGGCGTTGGCGGCCTGCCTCGCCAGCTTCCGCAAAGCCGCTAGCGAGCACGATAGCAGCCTTTGTGCCTCGCGCAGCGAGATCCCTCACCGCCTGGACCGTTCGCTCGGCGCCGACCAAGATCATTCCAACGTCGGGCGCCTCGGGGAGCGCAGAAACTGAGGGAAAACACGGAAGGTCGCCAATCGACGTCACCCGCGGATTAACCGGGTAAATGGCTCCCTCAAAGCCATGTTTCCGGAGGAACTGGATGGGAAGACCGGACGTCTTTCCGGTATCGGAGGAAGCGCCTATGATGGCGACTGTTCGGGGATTGAACAACGCCGCTATCCCGGTCGCTCGGGCAATGCTTTCGGTCATGATTTTTTCGCCGTCGCACTCTTGTTCAAGAACGATGCGACAGCCTCACGATGTTCCCTGCTGGTGTAGCAAATCCCTTGTGCCTGACTGCCAAGATCAAACACTTGGCTGGCCGACAGTTCAAACGTCTGATTTAAGATGCGCTTGCCGAGTGCGAGTGCAGTCGGGCTGGCGTCCGCAAGTTCGCGAGCCCATTGGTGTGCTGCCGAGAGCAGATCTGACGTAGCAACCTTACGATCCATGATGCCTAGCGACAGAGCCTCCTCGGCATCGACGACGCGCCCGGAAAAGATAAGCTCCTTGGCTTTGGACAGCCCGGTCCGGGGAGGTAAAAAGTACATGCCGCCACCATCCGGAATAAGACCGCGCTTGATATACGACCACGTGAATTTCGCGTTTTCACTTCCCATAACGAAGTCGCATGCGAGAGCAGTATCGGCACCGAGCCCCGCAGCCGCACCGTTGACCACCGCAATCGTTGGCTTCGGCAAATCGTGCAGCATCGAAATCGTGTGATGAACGAACTGTTGCCGTGACCAGCCGTTGAATGCGACCTCGCCGGGAGGCGCACTCATGCGCCGTTGCATTCCAGCGATATCGCCGCCCGCACAAAAGCTGCTACCACGACCTGTCAGAATGAGGGCTTTGATAGACTTTTCGCGAGCGACGAATTCGAGCGCGCGTACGAATTCGGCGCGCATGTCGTCGCTCATGGCATTGCGCTTGTCCGGACGGTTAAGCGCAATCGTTGCGATCCCCGCCTCCGTCGTCACTTCCAAAAATTCATAAGTCATAAGGTGCTCGGTGATTCGGTTATTCGGCGGTGATCTTGTTTTCCATGACGATCTTGCGCCATCTGATCTCATCGGCCTTGACGTAGTCCGCCAGTTCCTGCGGCGAGCCTGCCTTGACGATCAGCCCCTCGCTTAAAGCCAGTTTTGCGAACTCCGAGGTTTGCACGACCTTCTTGATCGCCGCGTTGACTTTTTCGATGACGTCGGGCGGAGTTCCACCAGAGGCGAAAAGCGCGTACCAACTGTCGACAACGTAACCGGGCAGGCCGGCGTCGGCCACG
>JANXYD010000117.1 GCA_025350265.1 Hyphomicrobiaceae bacterium
CGGCGGCGTTGGCCTACGCGCTGGCCCGCATGCCCGCGACCTACGCCGCGTGCGTGCGCAGTTTCGATCTGGTAGCGCAGCGATTGCCTGACTTCGCGCCAGTGGTGTGTCTGGATATTGGGGCTGGCCCCGGCACGGCAACCCTGGCTGCGGCGTCGGTCTGGCCGCGGCTGCAAGGTGCGCGGCTGGTCGAACCGAATACGGCGCTGGCTGATATCGCGGTGGATCTGCTGGCAGTTGCCTCGACGCTCGACGTCGGTGTCGTAGGGCGGCCAGCCCTTGATGCGATGGCTCCGGCGGCGGCGGTGCGCGCTGATCTTGTAACACTCAGCTACGTGCTGGCGGAGCAACCACTCAGCGACGTCGGCCGCTTCGTTGCGTCGATCATCCCCCACATCGGCTCACTGATCGTCGTGGTCGAGCCGGGAACTCCGGCCGGCTACGCGCGCATCCTGGCGGCGCGCGAGGCCTTGATCGCGGCCGGCTTGAAGATCGTGGCGCCGTGCCCACATGCCCAGCCGTGTCCGCTGCCGACGGGAGACTGGTGCCATTTTTCGGTCCGCCTGCAGCGCACGGCCGCGCACATGCAACTGAAAGACGCCTCCGTGCCGTTTGAGGACGAGCGCTTCAGTTTCATCGCGGCGGTGCACGATGCTGCGGCAATGCCGGCCGCCGCGCGATTGATCCGCCCGGCCGACATCGAGAAGGGCTTCGCCGATCTGGCTGTCTGCGCGACGGCAGGGCTTGAAACCCGCCGCATCCGACGCCGGGACGCTGCAGCCTACAAGGCAGCCAAACGTCTGGCGTGGGGCGATGAAGTCTGAAGCGCCCTCACTTGCCGAGCCGGAATGTAGCTGCTCTAACGATGCGACCCTCTGAGCGCCGCGCGGATACTCATGCAAAAGCCAACGACCCCATTTTCGGACACGACGCCGCTCGGTTCGATTGACGACATCACAGCCGCGCTGGAAACGGTCGGCTATATTTCCACGCGCCCCATCTCAACGGCGCTCTATCTCGCCCACCACCTGCGCAAGCCGGTGCTGATCGAAGGCCCGGCCGGCGTCGGCAAGACCGATCTCGCCATTTCCGCGGCAAAAGCGCTGCAATTCGCGCTGCTGCGGCTGCAATGTTACGAAGGGCTGGACGACGGTAAGGCGCTGTACGAATGGAAATACGGCAAACAGCTACTCTACACCCAGATCCTCAAGGACAAGATCGGCCATCTCGTTGCCGACGCCGACACGCTCGACCAGGCGATGGGCAAGCTGCGCGGGTTCCAGGATCTGTTCTTCTCGCGCGAATTTCTCGAGGCGCGGCCGTTGTTGCAGGCGATGGAACAGCACGGGGGTAGCGTGCTGTTGATCGACGAGGTCGACAAGTCGGACGAGGCGTTCGAGGCGCTGCTGTTGGAAGTGCTCGCCGATTATCAAGTAACTGTGCCGGAGATCGGAACCATTGCGGCTGACGTGCCGCCGCTGGTGATCCTGACGTCCAACAACACGCGTGAACTCGGCGATGCTTTGAAGCGGCGCTGCCTGCATCTGCACATCGGTTTCCCCGATGCGGCGCTGGAAAACCGCGTTGTGCGTGCGCGCGTGCCGGGTATTTCAGACGCGTTGCTGGGACAGCTGGTCGCCTTCGTGCAAGCGCTCCGCCACGAGAATATCCGTAAGCCGCCGTCGATCGCCGAGGCAGTCGATTGGGCGCGCACCCTGATCCTCATGCACGCAAGCGTCCTCGATGAGGCGATGGTGAGGGATACCCTCAACGTCTTGCTCAAGCGGCAGAGCGACATTATTGCCGTGCAGGACCGCTTGCCGGACCTCGTGCGCGCGGCGCGGGACGCCCCTGCCCGGACACACTGATGGATCGCGCCCTTGCCAGTTTCATTCGTGCGTTGCGGTCAGCCGGTGCGGAAGTCTCCACCGGCGAGGCGATCGATGCGGCACGCACAGTTGCGATTATCGGGTACGCTGACAGGGCTGCGTTGAAAGCATCACTGGGGCTGGTGCTGGCCAAGTCGGTTGCCGAAAAGGTCATTCACGATCAGGTGTTCGACCGCTTCTTCAGTAAGCCTTCGGCATCCGAAGCGACGGCGGACGATGACGAAACTCTGCGGATAAGCGATGACGCAGAGGTGTCCAATGACGCCAGCGACGATCCGCAATTCGGCACGCTGCTGTCGATGATCGCGGATGCTAACGGCGGTCGGGGCGATGCCGTGGATCGCCTGACAGCGGTGATTGCGCAGGCGGCAGCCGCGACCGGCGTCGATGACATCCGCTTCGCCTCGCAGATTCCCTACTACGTCAGGCAGACGATGGAACGCATGGGCATCCAGCCGATGGAGGCGCGGCTGCGCGATCTGCTGCTGGCACCCTCGGCCAAGACGGCACAAGAGGCCTATGATCTCGCGGCCGCCCGCGACGCGTTGCAACGCCACGTGCGCGCCTTGGTCGATCAGCGGTTCGAGCTTTTCGGACGCCCCGCGACCGAGACGTTTCTCGCCGACGTGGCGGTCAACCGGCAGTTGGGCCGCATGAGTTCATCCGACCTCGAACGCATGACGGCGGCGGTCAAGCGCATGGCGCGGCGTTTGGCGGTCAAGCATGCACGAAGGCGGCGCGTGGCCACGCGCGGCAAGCTCGATCTGCGCCGTACCTTGCGCGCCAACGCGGGCCATGACGGCGTGCCTTTCGACCTCGTGTTCAAATATAAGCGGCGGGACAAGCCGCGTATTGTCGCCATCTGCGACGTATCGGCTTCCGTTTCGGCGCAAGCGCATTTCCTGCTGCTGTTCCTCTACGCGCTGCGCGGCGCTGTGACCGATCTCGCCACGTTCGCGTTCTCCAACAGCCTGCACGATATCGGTGCGCCGCTCGATACGTTGCCGTTCGATGACGCGATGGCGTTCGTGCTCACGGAATACGGCAGCGGATCGACCGACTACGGCCAGGCCTTCGCCGATCTCGCCGAACGTCATTGGGATCTGATTGATCGGCGCACGACGGTGCTGATCTTGGGTGACGGGCGTTCGAACGACAACGACCCACGGCTCGATTTATTCCGTGACATGAGCGATCGTGCCAAGCGTGTGGTGTGGCTGTGCCCGGAACCGCCGGCGCGCTGGGGCACCGGCGACAGCTGCATGCATCTCTATCGGACGTTCGCCACCCATGTCAGCCATTGCACCAGTGCTGCCGAAATCGAGTTAGCCATTGACGACGCACTGCAGGCCTATGCTTGATCCGCGGTCGCCGTTGTTAAGCTGACCACAGCAATCCGGGGAAACAGGGATGACCATCACCACGCTTGCAATCAGGTGCAGCATTGCTGTGCTCGCCCTGGTTATCGCGGCACCGGCGTATGCGGATTGCCGCGACGTGACAGTGGCGGCCAAAGGCACGCAACGGACCCAGATCGAAGAGGCACAGGCATCCGCCGTGGCGGCAATGACAGCCAAAATCAAGGACCGATATGGGGCGAATTGGGGTGCTGGATCGCATCGCAACGGTTCATTCCATTGCGACAGGGTGCTCGGCTATCGGGGGGGATGGACCTGCAGCGCGAAAACGACGGTCATCTGTTCGCGTTAGGTTCGGTTGGCGCCGATCAGCGCGTCGGCATCGGCTTTTCGCCGCGATAGTCGTAGAAGCCGCGTTTGCTCTTGCGACCGAGCCAGCCGGCTTCGACGTATTTGACCAGCAGCGGACACGGACGGTATTTGCTGTCCGATAAGCCGAGATGCAGCACCTGCATGATCGACAGGCAGGTGTCGAGGCCAATGAAATCGGCCAGTTCCAACGGACCCATGGGATGGTTCGCACCCAACCGCATGGCCTTGTCGATGCTGTCGACGGTACCGACACCTTCGTAAAGCGTATAGACGGCCTCGTTGATCATCGGCAGCAGGATGCGATTGACGATAAAGCCCGGAAAATCCTCGCTGACGGAAATCGACTTGCCGAGCGCGTCGCAGAATTTGCGTGTTTCCAAAAACGTCGCATCGTCGGTGGCGATACCCCGGATCAGCTCGACGAGCTGCATCACCGGCACAGGGTTCATGAAGTGAATGCCGATGAATTTTTCCGGTCGGTCGGTCACCGACGCCAGCCGTGTTATCGAGATTGATGACGTGTTGGAGGCAATGATCGCCCCCTTCTTCAACTTCGGGCATAGCTCCTGGAAGATCTTGCGTTTTATGCTTTCTTCCTCGGTCGCGGCCTCGATGACCAGATCGGTATCGCCGAACGCTTCGTAACTCGGCGCATATTCGATGCGCCCGAGTGCTGCGCGCATGTCGCCGTCTTTCATCAAGCCCTTGGACACCTGCCGCGTCATGTTGCGCGTGATCGTGTCGATGGCCTTGTCGAAATTTTCGGGTCTGAGATCTGAAATACCGACCCGATAGCCGGCTTGCGCCGCGACATGGGCGATACCATTGCCCATTTGGCCGGCACCGATGATGCCGACCTTGTGAATACCAGCCGCAGCGGTTTTGCCGTCGGTTACCGATGCGAGCGCCGGGGCGTTCATGTGTGTTAGCTCCAAGGCGTTACGCTCAGCCGGCTTTATCGAGTTCGGCTTTCAGTTCCGGCATGATCTGGAACAGATCGCCGACCAAGCCGTAATCAGCCACCTGAAAAATCGGCGCGTCGCCGTCCTTGTTGATGGCGACGATAACCTTGCTGTCTTTCATGCCGGCGAGATGCTGGATGGCACCGGAAATGCCGACCGCGACGTACAGCTCGGGGGCCACGACTTTGCCGGTCTGGCCGACCTGATAATCGTTGGGTACATAGCCCGCGTCCACCGCCGCGCGCGATGCGCCCATGGCCGCGCCGAGCTTGTCGGCCACCGGCTCAAGATATTTTTTGAAGTTTTCGCCCGAGCCCATGCCGCGTCCGCCCGATACGACGATGCGCGCGCCAGCGAGTTCTGGCCGGTCGGACTTGGCGACTTCTTCGCCTTCGAACTGCGACTTGCCGGGGTCGGCAACGGCCGCGGCGGGTTCAATGGGGGCCGTCGCCGAGCCGTCCGCCGTGGCCTGGAACGAGGCCGTGCGGACCGTGATCACCTTCTTGGCGTCGGCCGACTGCACGGTCTGGATGGCATTGCCGGCATAAATCGGCCGCTCGAACGTATCGGCCGATATCACTTTGATGATCTCGGAAATTTGCATTACGTCGAGCGTGGCCGCCACGCGCGGCATGACGTTTTTGCCGGTGGTGGTGGCAGGCGCGACGAGATGGCTATAAGGCCCGGCCAGTGCCACGATCAGCGCCGACAATGGCTCGGCCAACCGGTGTTCGTATTGCGGCGCGTCGGCCAGCAGCACCTTTTCAACGCCATCCATTTTCGCGGCGGCTTCGGCCACGCCGCCGCAACCGGTGCCGGCAACCAGCACATGCACCGCACCACCCATCGCCTTGACAGCGGTCAGTGCCTTGCGCGTGGCGTCGTTCAACTTTTTGTTGTCATGCTTTGCGAACAGTAGAACCGTCATTGCAGCACTCCCGCTTCATTCTTGAGTTTCAGCAGCAGTTCCTGCACGTTAGCCACCTTGACACCCGCCTTGCGGCCCGCCGGTTCGACCGTCTTCAAAACCTTCAGCCGTGGCGCGATATCGACGCCGAAGTCGGCTGCTTTCTTGATATCCAGCGGCTTCTTCTTCGCCTTCATGATATTCGGCAGCGAGGGGTAGCGCGGCTCGTTTAAGCGCAGATCCGTGGTGACGACGATCGGCAGGTTCATGCCGAGGGTCTGCAATCCACCATCGATCTCGCGGGTGACTTGCACGGTTTCGCCCTCGATGACGATCTTCGACGCGAACGTCGCCTGCGGCCAATCGAGCAGCGCCGACAGCATCTGACCAGTCTGGTTGCAATCGTCGTCGATCGCCTGCTTGCCGAGGATGACGAGCTTCGGATTTTCAGCCGCGACGATGGCGCGCAACAGTTTGGCCACCGTCAAGGGCTCGATCACGTCACCATCAGCCGTCTCCACGAGAATGCCACGATCGGCACCCATGGATAAAGCTGTACGGATGGTTTCCTGCGATTTGGTCGGGCCGACAGAGACGGCGATGATTTCTGTAACGATGCCTTTTTCCTTGAGCCGCACCGCCTCCTCGATGGCGATTTCATCGAATGGGTTCATGCTCATCTTGACGTTAGCCAATTCCACGCCGGACCCATCGGACTTGACGCGGATCTTGACGTTATAGTCGACCACGCGCTTGACCGGCACTACGACTTTCATCGATGTCTGCTCCATCGGACGGGGGATTTCGCAATTGCGAACGGACACGGTAAGGCGCGGGTGAAGGGGTGTCAATAAAGCATGTTGGCGTATGGGATAACGGTCAGCGGACCCTCTGAGCGCGGCAGCGCGACTTGGCTAACTCACTATGCCCCCTTATCGAGTGCCTCAACCCATCGTGCGCGTCCGCAATTGCGCGCGCAGAGCGTCGATCTGGTCGAGCAGGTCCAACACCATTGCGATACCGGGCGGGTTCAACGCCAAGTCGCGCTGCAGGCGTTTGGCCTTGGCGATGCGCACGATGGTGACGGCTTCGAATTGCCACTCGGTTTCAGTGCGCCCATATGGCTCAAGCACGCCGTACTCGACGAGTTCGGCAATCCAGACCGCATCAACGTGCGATTGCCTGACGATATCGTCGAGGGACAGCAGGTCGGGGGCATTGGATGTAGTGTCGGATGTGCTGTCGGACATTGCGCTCAAGCTCCCTGCTTCGTCTTCAGTCGCGCACGCGGATTAAAGGCCAGGTCGCGCGCCATGTCTGCATAGAATTTCCGCGCCGTGTCGGTGTCGGCAGGCGGCAATGCAATGGTCAGCACCGCATAGAAATCACCTGGGGTGGCCGATGGGATGCCGCGGCCCTTGACGCGCAATTGCCGGCCCTGCGCCGAATTGGGCGGGACTTTCAATTTGATCGCGCCCAACGGCGTCGGGACTTCGATTTCGGCACCCAACGCTGCTTCCCAAGGGGCCACGGGCAGATCAAGATAGAGATCGTGGCCCGACACGCGATAGACGTCATCGGGGTTGAACTGGACTTCCAGGTAAAGATCGCCGGCCGGTGCCGCGCCGAGGCCAGGCGAGCCCTGTCCCTTGAGGCGGATATTCTGACCCTCGACGACGCCTTTGGGGATTTTGACTGCGAGCGTTCGGTCGCGCATGCGCACGTGCCCTTGGTCATCCATTTCCGGCACGCGCAACGTGAGAGTGCGGGTCGAGCCGGCAAATGCGTCGGTGAGGTCGATGGCAACCTTGGCGTGATGATCCTCGCCGCGTTGCCGGTAGCTCGCCTGTTGGCGGAACGAGCTGTCGTCCATGCCGCCACCCCTGCGTCCACCCATGCGACCGAACAGAGATTCAAAAAAATCGCTCGGGTCCGCGCCGCTGCCGGCAACTCCCGGCGGCGGTCCGGAAAATTCGAACCCGCGGTCCCAGTTGGGCGGCGGACGGAACTCCTGCCCGGCTTGCCAATCCCGGCCGAGCTGATCGTAGGCGGCGCGTTTTTCAATGTCGCCAAGCACGGCGTAGGCTTCGCCGACCTCCTTGAAGCGGTCTTCAGCGCCTGCACCTTTATTGACGTCTGGATGAAACTTGCGCACGAGCTTGCGATAGGTGCGCTTGATCTCGTCCTGCGCGGCGGTCCGCTCCAGGCCGAGCACCTTGTAGTAATCCTTGTAGTCCATGAAAACCTCGCGCGGCCGCACCTGTGCGTGCGCATGTAAGTGCTACTCCCCTCCTAATCACGCATGCCGGGTAAATATTTTTTGCATGGTTAGCCGCTCGGGCAGCTTGCAACATCATTGCGCGGCGAGCCCACGAAAGCTAATTTCGCGCGCAATCATGTGTATTCAGCGAAATTGCCGGTACATCGATAGCCCCGCATCCGAAGTGCTGCGCTGCAGCAAGTAGCCGTCACGACCGATGCGCCTGCGGCGTGCGAATTGCCGACCCTTGCGAACTCTGTCAGCATCACTGACATAACGCTAGCCAACTCACGGCACGGACGGCGAGGAATTCATGGCCAAATCGGCACCCAGCCTCAGCGACAAATTCGATCTCGACATCACCCACCAATTGCTGACCGGCACTCAAGCGGTGGTGCGATTGACGTTGATGCAACGCGTGCGCGACGCGGCGGCAGGCTTGAACACCGCCGGCTTCGTTACCGGCTATCGCGGCTCGCCGATTGCGGCGCTCGAGGGTGCGTTCCAGCGTGCCGCCAAGGTGTGCGACGCCAACCACGTCGTATTCCAGACGGGGCTAAACGAAGATCTCGCCGCTACCGCCATCTGGGGATCGCAGCAAGCTGAATTGCGCGGCGAAGGCAAGTATGACGGCGTATTCGCCATCTGGTATGGCAAAGGTCCTGGCGTCGATCGCACCGGCGACGTGTTCCGCCACGCGAACCACGCCGGTACATCCAAAAATGGAGGTGTGGTCGCGCTGCTCGGCGACGATCACACGTGCGAAAGCTCGACCTCGGCGCATCAATCCGAATTCGCCATGGTCGATGCGATGATCCCCGTGCTGAACCCGGCCGGCGTGCAGGAAATTCTTGATTACGGCCTGCACGCGTTCGCAATGTCGCGTTTCGCGGGCGTGTGGGTGTCGCTGAAGTGCGTCAAGGACAATATCGAATCGACCTCGGTCGTGGACGGGCGCATCGACCGGGTCAGCATCGTCACCCCAACCGATTTCGTCATGCCGCCCGATGGCTTGAATATCCGCCGGCAGGATCAGGCGCCGGCCAAAGAAGCGCGGCTGCACGATTTCAAGCGCGATGCGGTGCTGGCCTATGCGCGTGCCAACAAGCTCGACAAGATGATCATTTCCGGCGGGGCCAATCCGAAGATCGGCATCATCACCACGGGCAAGAGCTATCTCGACGTGCGCCAGGCCATGGAAGAATTGGGTATCGATGAGGTTGAGGCCAATAAGCTCGGCCTCAGGCTTTACAAGGTGGCGATGCCCTATCCGATGGAGACGCAGGGGCTTGAGACATTCGCCGAAGGTTTGGACCTGATCATTGTCGTCGAGGAGAAACGCTCGCTGCTGGAAGTGCAGGTCAAGGAAGAGCTGTACAACACCTCCATCCGCGCGCTGGTCATCGGCAAGAAGGATGAGCACGGCCATTCGCTGTTCCCCGCCAAGGGCGCGCTGGAACCTTCGGAAATCGCCATCGCGCTTGGTGAACGTCTCATTCGCAATGGCGCGGGCGAGAGCATCAAGGCCAAGGTGGCGCTGCTGAAGGGGCTGAAGGGGAACAAGCCGGAACTGCCCGAGGCGGCCACCCGGTTGCCCTATTTCTGTCCGGGCTGCCCGCACAATTCATCGACCGTGGTGCCGGAAGGTGCGCACGCTTATGCTGGTATCGGCTGCCATTACATGGCGCAGTGGATGGACCGGCAGACCGAGGGCTTCACCCAGATGGGCGGCGAGGGGGCCAACTGGATCGGCGAGGCGCCGTTTTCAACGCGCGGCCATGTGTTCCAGAACCTCGGCGACGGCACCTATATCCACTCCGGCTCGCTGTCGATCAGGGCTGCGCATGCGGCCGGCGTCAATATCACCTACAAAATCCTCTATAACGACGCGGTCGCGATGACCGGCGGGCAGGCGCTGGATGGTCACATTTCCGTGCCGATGATCGTCAATCAGGTGCGCGCGGAAGGGGCCAGGAAGGTCGTCATCGTCACCGACGAGCCGTATAAATATCCAGCCAACTCCGGCATTCCCGCCGATGTGGAAATCTTTGATCGCAGCGACCTGCAGACCGTGCAGAAGACGTTGCAGGAGATCCCCGGCGTTACCGTGCTGGTGTACGATCAGACGTGTGCGGCCGAGAAGCGCCGCCGCCGCAAACGCGGGCTGTTCCCAGATCCGGACAAGCGCGTGTTCATCAATGCAGCCGTCTGCGAGGGTTGTGGTGATTGCTCGAAGAAATCGAATTGCGTGGCGGTGTCGCCGCTGGAAACAGCACTCGGCACCAAGCGCATGATCGATCAATCGGCGTGCAACAAGGATTTTTCGTGCATTAACGGCTTCTGTCCGAGCTTTGTCACGGTGCACGGCGCCAAGATAAAATCGGCGAAAGGTAAAGGTTCGAATGCGCGCGACGAGGCGTTCGCTGCTGCGTTGGCGACGCTACCGGAAGCCAGGCAGCCCGCGCTGACGCATATGCCCTACAGCATGATCGTAACCGGTGTCGGCGGTACGGGGGTGGTGACCATTTCGGCGGTACTGGGGCAGGCGGCTTACATCGAAAGCAAAGGCTTCGGCGCCATCGACATGACCGGCCTCGCGCAGAAGGGCGGCGCGGTCGCCTGCCATATGCGGTTTGCCGCGGCTCCCGATGATATCCACGCCATCCGCGTCGGCATCGCGCACGCCGATCTGATCCTCGGCTGCGATCTGGTGGTCACGGCATCCAACAAGGTGCTCGAAACGGTCAAGCCGGACCAAACGGCTGTGGTGTATTCGACGCACGAGATGAACGTCGCCACGTTCACGCTCAACCCGAGCTACAAATTACCGGGCGGTGCGCTGGCCAGGTCGATCGAGGATCGCGTGCGGCGCGCGCCGCTGTTTGCCATCGATGCGCAGCGCTATGCTGAGAAGCTGTTCGGCGACAGCATCGCGTCGAACATGTTCATGCTGGGCTATGCGTGCCAATTGGGGTTCGTACCGGTCGGCGCTGAGGCCATCGAGCAGGCGATCGAACTTAACGGCGCGGCGGTGGACATGAACCGCAATGCCTTCCGCACAGGCCGCCTTGCCGCGCACGATATCAAGGCTGTCGACGCGTTGATGCCGGCGGAGAGCAAACCGGTGGCGAAGGCGGAAACGCTGGACGGGGTGATCGCGCATCGCAAGGCGCTGCTGACGGCGTATCAGGATGCCGCTTACGCCGACCGCTACGAAGCGACGGTGCGTACGCTTGCGGCGAACGAACGCGACAAAGCTGGCGGACGATCGGGCTTGGCGCTGGCGGCTGCGAAGGGCCTCTACAAGTTGATGTCGTACAAGGACGAGTATGAGGTCGGCCGGCTTTATTCGGCACCTGAATTCAAGGCGGCGCTGGCCGATCAGTTTGCAGCGCATGGCCGGCTCGAATTTCATCTGGCGCCGCCCCTGCTGGCGCGGCGCAATAAGGAAACTGGTGAGCCGCGCAAGATGACGTTCGGCGCGTGGATGCTGCCGGTATTCGGCTGGCTGGCCAAGGGCAAGCGGTTGCGCGGCGGTGCGTTCGATATTTTCGGCATGCTGGCGGAACGCCGGCTGGAACGGCAGATGATCGTCGATTATGAAAATCTGCTGGCGGAGGTTGGGCAAAAGCTGACGCCGGCCAATCACGGGCTCGCCATTCAGCTTGCGTCAAACGCGCTCGACATCAAAGGCTTCGGTCACATCAAGCTGAAAAACTACGAGCACGCCAAGTCGCGAGAAGCAAAACTACTGGCGCAACTGAGTACGCCAGCATCGTCGCCAGTGCAGCACGCCGCCGAATAAAGCGGGTTTCCAAAGGGCTGGCCCTTTGGTGGGTTTGAGGGCAACGCCCTCATTCTAAGCCGCCAAACCGTTCAATCAATACGGCGGGAATTTGAAGACCCCGCACCTCGACCCGGTGACGCTCTTCAAGCCTGCGCATCCCGGGCAATCGCGCCCCGTCCTGATCCTCGATGGCCGCAGCCAAGCGTGTCATGGCCGCGCCGAACCGGCCATGTCCGAGGCTGTCGGGGTCGATGACGATGAAGCTCTGACCCGTGCCGGGAGGCGGGCCGGCGGTATCGAGAAACGACGACGCGTCCATGGACAAGTGGCTGCCGACGAGGGCTGCGGCCAAAATCTCCACCATCAACGCGAGGGCCGCACCTTTGGCTTCACCCATGGCGATCATGGTGCCTTTGAGCGCGGCGTCGGCGTCGGTGGTTGGGCGGCCTTCGTCATCGAGCGCCCAACCTTCGGGGATCGGTTTCCCCTTTTGCTTCGCTGCGACGATATTGCCGCGCGCGACTTTCGAAAGCGCGAGATCGATGACGATCGGCGGGCGGTCCGGCAAGGGCGCGGCGAAGGCGATCGGATTGGTGCCGAACACGGGCGTGCGCGCCCCCCACGGAGCGATCGCTGGCGGCGTGTTGGCAAAAAATATCGCGACCAGCCCTTGTCGAGCCAATCGCTCGACGTGTTGGCCGGCAGCGCCTGCGTGATTGGAGCGCGTAATGCCGGCGACGGCGATGCCGGACGCGCGCGCCATCGCCGGCAACTCCGCGCAGGCGGCATCGATGGCCGGAAATGCAAAGCCATCAGCCGCGTCGACCAGGAGAGCTGCAGGTCGGGTGCGGTGCACGATCGGGGTCGCCTGGCCGTCGATCTTACCGCTTTTGAGCATGCCGACATAGGTGGGGATGCGCGACAGTCCGTGCCCGGCAAGACCGTCCGCCTCGGCTGCTATCAGCGCGCGCGCAACTGATGCGGCGTTCAATGCCGACGCCCCGTGCACCTTGAATATTCCGGCTGCCCATTGCTCGGCCGCATCAAGTGTCAAAACCGTCATGGAAGCTCCGGGGCTGTTGGGTGCCAAACATAAACCAGGGCGCTTTGGGTATGCACGCGAACAATTCGAGCAAAGAGCGCCGTTTTGTACCGCCAGCACGCAAAACATGCTTGTATTTCACGGGCTGATAGCCCATGTTCATGGCGTCGATAGACGGCCAGATGACTAGGCCTTGAGTCGCTATAAAGCGGCGCAAGGTGGTACTCTTCTTACCTGAAAACGCGATTTCGACGGCCGAGACTCAGTGCTGAGCATTGCGCAGGCTAGCTAAACTAATTCTAAAAGGTGCATCTATGCCAACGGGAACCGTGAAGTGGTTCAATGCTCAAAAGGGCTTTGGCTTCATCGCTCCGGATGGAGGTGGCACTGACGCCTTCGTTCACATCAGCGCCGTCGAACGGTCCGGTATCGGCGATCTGCGCGAAGGCCAGAAGGTCAGCTACGAGCTGGTCGCTGACCGCAAGAGCGGAAAAATGTCAGCCGATCATCTCAAGAGCCTCGGCTGATCGAGATTGGACGATTGATGTTGGTTGATTGAGATATGCGACAAGCCGATCTCAGAATTTGACCAATCGTCTAGATTTTTATCGTTGAAACAGCGCCTCGTGCAGGAATGTGCGGGGCGTTGCCGTATCTGATCAAGCTCGTGTCTCATCAAGTTCGTGTCTGATCAAGTTGATGCCCGTGTTGTCCAACTCGCAGGAGCTTCCCATGGCCAAAGGCCAAAACAGATCGACGCGCGAAATTCGCAAACCCAAGAAGGAAAAAGCACCGGCGTCAGCACCATCGCCGATGAGCAAGGGGTCTTCTGGCGGCAAGAAGAAGTAAAAATCGAAGACTCAGCGGCTGCGTGCTAACGGCTTTGTTCATAAACGGCGATCGCTGCCGCGAGGTCTTCCAACGAGGCCCCGACCGACTTGAAGAACGTGAGTTCGGCAGCCGTTTGCCGACCAGCTACTCGGCCCGACACGAGATCGGCGAGTTCGCCACGGACGTGCGTCTTGTCGATGACGCCGGCCTTGATCGGCTGCAGGATATCGCCGGCTTCGCCGAATGCGCCGGTCAGCGTATCGACGTAGACCCGCGCCCGGGCGACCAGCGCATCGTCGGTTTCCCGCAGGTCCGCGCGGTACGCGCCGACGCTGTCGACATGCGTGCCGTCCCGCAACCATGCGCCCTGGATCAGCGGCTCCGACGAGATGGTCGCGGTGGATATCAGGTCGGCTTGATGGGCCGCAGCTTCAAGATCGTCGACGACGCGCACGCGCAATGGCCCGCTGTCGAAGGTTGCGGCGAGCGCCTCGGCCGCGGCGCGGGTGCGGTTCCACACCATCACCTCGGTGATGGGTCGCACGGAGGCATGCGCGCGGATCAGGAAGCTGGCGAGCGCGCCGGCACCGACCATCAACATGATCTGGATGTCGGGCCGCGCCAGATAGCGTGCGGCGAGGGCGGACGCACCAGCCGTGCGCCAGGCGGTCAGCCGGGTGGCGTCAAGGACCGCCAGTGTCTCGCCAGTTTCGGTCGATAGCAGCAGATAGGTACCGGCGATCGACGGCCTGCCTGAACGAACCGCGTTATCGGGAAATACAGTGACCGATTTGATGCCCATGTAAGGGCCGGCGACGAGGGCCCCGTCAGAGCCTCGCCGCGCACAGATCGCGGGCATCAGCAGCCACGTTGCGGTCGGTCGATGATCGAGCGGCACGTTATGATGATGGCGCGGTGGCGCGATGACGTCGCTTCCGAACGCGGTCGCGAGCGCGTCGATGAGATCAGGGTAGGCGAGCACAGAATCGATCATCTGCGCATCGATAAAGCGCATGCAAAGCAACCTCCGATGTGTCGGGCATCAGTAAAACGGCTTTCCGCCCAGCAGCATGATACCACCGAACACCACGCCGGCCGCGACAAGCAACGCCCCCGACGCTCGCAGCATCACACCGCGCGCGATCACAGCCTGATACCCATCTTCGTAATCGAGTGGCGGCTTGCGGCCGGTAATCATCGCACGGATCAGCGGATCGTGCTTCACAAGGGCGTAGAGCGAATTGGCTGAAATGTGCAGCCCGATCAACGGCAGAATGACCCAGTATAGGCCCTGCACGTGCCAATGCTGGACGCGTTTCACCATCGCCTCCGGCACGAGTTGATAGAGTGGACCCCAGGTGGTGTCGTTTTGCTCGGTGATCAGCAAGCCCAGCACCGCCTGTGCTGTTACGGCCGCTAGCATCGCCAAGACCAGATATGTGCCGAGTGGATTATGCCCGAGAAACCGGCGCTCGACGCCGGTGACTTGGTCGCGGGCGTAGCCGAATGCTTGCAGAGGACTGCGCAAGAAAGCCGACCAGCGCGAGGTCGACGAGCCGACGAAGCCCCAGATGACACGAAACACGATCAGGACCAGAATGGCGTAGCCGTTGTAACGGTGCCATTTGAGAGTGGGGTCGCCAAGCCTCTCGGCATATTGAAAGCTCGGCCACGTGCACGCGATGGCCGCGACGAATACCCAATGAAAAAGCCGTGTCGGCAGGTCCCAGGCGCGGACACTTTCGGCTGCTCGGCTCACGGGCGGTGATGGGGCGAGTGGCGTCGTGTCGGCAGCGTCGGTCATGAGGCCTCGTCGTGCGATCGGCTCGGAAATCCCATTTTCGGCGCTGACGCGGTTGCGGCCGGGGACGTCGCGTCACGGCTGCTTCGATGTGGCATTGGGATCGAGCACGCGATGCATGTGGACGATGAAGTAGCGCATGTGGGCGTTATCGACGGTGCGCTGGGCGCAGGCTTTCCAGGCGGTGTGCGCCTCGGCGTAGTTCGGATAGATGCCGACCATGTCGAGTTTGCCGAGATCGGCAAATTCGATTCCGGCGAGGTCGGTCAGTTCGCCGCCGAACACGAAGTGCAGCAGTTGCTTCGAGGTGCGTTCGGTACTTTGGTCGTGCATCGGTCAGTGTTCCAAAAGTCGGTGCGGTCGGCCGAAGAGCGGCCCGCTCGGGGTAATGGACTATTATGGTACACTTTACACTTCACTTTCATGCGACATTTACGGGCCTGTTAAGCCCGCTCAAAGGCCTTTGTGGTAACTTAAAGTCGCAACGGCCACGCAGATGGCTCAAGAGTTGACAGGCTCCACGGCAACATTGGAGCGGCGGCGTGGCGATCGATGATCGCTGCGCCGCTTGCTTTCCGTGCGCCATCGAGCGCATCGAGCGCTCAGAGTTTTCCGACCGCCTGCACCAGCACCAGATCGACCACCAACCCGGCGAAAAACAGCCAGCCGATCACCCGGTTCGACTTGAAACGCTCCAGGCAATTGGCGGGATCGGTGACATCCAATGTCGTCACCTGCCACGTCAATTGTAACGCGATCAGCGCCAGCGCCAGCGCCACCGGCCAACTTGCGCCGGCTGACATCGCCGCGAGCCCCCACAGCACACAGGCCGCCGCATACAATGCGGCGAGATAAGCCCCGGTATGCGCGCCAAAGCTCAAGGCGGTCGATTTGATCCCGATTTCGGCGTCGTCGCGGCTGTCCTGGTGGGCGTAGATAGTGTCGTAGCCGATCGTCCACGCGATGCAGCCGGTATAAAGCAGTAGCGCCGGTAACCCGAGGCCTCCAGTGGCTGCCGCAAAACCGACCAGGGCCCCCCATTTGAACGTCACGCCCAGCATCACCTGCGGGTAATGGGTAAAGCGCTTGGCGAACGGATAGGCGGCGACGAGCAGCAGCGACACCAAGCCGAGCCAGATGGTGAAAGTATTGAATTGGACCAGCACCAGCAAGCCAACCAGCGACAACATGCAGGCAAAGATGAGCGCCTGCAGCGGCGTGACCTGGCCTGACGGAATGGGTCGCGAGCGCGTGCGCTCGACACGTGCATCGAAATCGCGATCGATGATGTCGTTATAGGTGCAGCCCGCACCGCGCATGACGAAGGCACCGACCAACAGCAAGGTGATGTGCCAAAGGTTCGGGTAGGCACGGCCGACCTGCACTTCGCCCAGCAGTTGGCCCCGAATCAATTGGCCGTGGCGCGCGTTGCCGGC
>JANXYD010000155.1 GCA_025350265.1 Hyphomicrobiaceae bacterium
GAGCGACGGCTCCACGTCTTGATGACCTCGCTGCGGCCACCGGCGCGCACCTTCTCGGCCTTCTTGACGAGATAACCGTCGACGAACGGGCCTTTCCAGATTGAGCGTGACATGAGTGATCCTTAGCCCTTGGTCGCGTGACGGCTGCGAACGATGAAGCGATCCGTCGTCTTGTTTTTACGTGTCTTGTAACCCTTGGTCGGCTTGCCCCACGGCGTCGCCCAATGCTTACCACCATTGGTGCGGCCGCCGTTCGGATGGTCGACCGGGTTCATGGTGATGGAGCGGACGGTTGGGCGGGTGCCCTTCCAACGCGTACGACCGGCCTTGGCGGTCACTTCGTTGGTGTGATCTGGGTTGGAGACCGCACCGATCGAGGCCATGCACTCAGCACGAACGCGACGCGTTTCGCCAGAGTTCAAGCGAACGATGGCCCAACCTGAGTCGCGGCCGACGAGTTGTGCGTAGGCACCTGCGGAGCGTGCGATCTTGCCGCCTCCAGCCGGTTTCATTTCGATATTATGGACGATGGTGCCGATCGGCATCGACGCCAGTTGCATGGCATTGCCGGGTTTTACGTCGGCCATCACGCCGGATACCACCTGATCGCCGACAGCCAGGCGCTGAGGCGCCAGAATATAGGACTGATGGCCGTCGGTGTATTTGATAAGTGCGATGAACGCCGTGCGGTTTGGATCATATTCCAAACGCTCGACGGTCGCGGGCATGTCGTGCTTGCGACGCTTGAAGTCGATGATGCGATAGGTCTGCTTGTGACCGCCGCCGATATGGCGGGTCGTGATGCGGCCGTAGTTATTGCGGCCGCCGGTCTTGGATTTGCCCTCGGTCAATGTCTTGAGCGGGGCGCCTTTCCACAAGCCACTGCGATCGACTTGCACCAATTGGCGCAGGCTCGGCGTGGTCGGACGGTAAGTTTTCAGTGCCATGACGCGTCTTCCTGAATATATCCGGCCTTAAAGCCCTGTGGTCACATCAATCGAGTGGCCGCCTTCGAGCGTCACGATAGCCTTCTTGGTGTCGCTCTGGAGTGCGCGGATGCCACGGAACGCCTTGAGCTTGCCTTTGCGAACGATCGTGTTGACAGCCTTCACCTTGACCTTGAAGAGCGCCTCGACGGCGGCCTTGATCTGCGGTTTGGTGGCTGTTTTAGCGACCTTGAAGATCACCTGGTTATGCTCGGAAACCAATGTCGATTTCTCGGTGATGACCGGGGAGAGGATCACGTCGTAATGGGATGGTTTAGCCATGTTGTTTTTCCCTGACGGGCCTCACTTGAACCGGGCTTCGATGGCTGCGATCGCAGCCTTCGTCAGCACCAGCTTTTCGCGCCGCAGAATGTCGTAGACGTTGAGGCCCTGCACCGGCAACACATCGATGTTCGGGATGTTGCGAGCAGCGCGCTGGAATTCCGCCTGGATCACCGCACCGTCGATGAACAGTGCGTTCTTAAGGCCCATCTTGGCAAAACGTGTTTTCAGCGCGGCGGTCTTTCCGTCGGCGGAATGGGCGGTGTCCAGCACGATGATCTCGCCGGCTTTCGCCTTCGCCGACAAGGCGTGGCGGAGCGCAAGTGCACGCACTTTCTTCGGCATGTCGATGGCATGGTCGCGCGGCTTTGGACCGAACGCCTTGCCGCCACCGCGCCATTGCGGCACCGACTTGTCGCCGTGACGAGCCCCGCCGGTGCCCTTCTGTTTATACATCTTCTTGCCGGTGACGTTGATCTCCGACCGGTCCTTGGTGGCGTGCGTACCAGCACGGCGCTTGAGTTGCTGATAGCGCACCATGCGGTGGATCAGGTCCTGGCGCACCTCAAGGCCGTAAATCTCGTCCTTGAGGTCGATATCACCGGCGGTGCCGGCGTCGAGAGTTGTTACGGTTGCCTTCACGACGCGCTCTCCGATTTAGCGGCGGCTGCATCCTTGACGGCGGCACCCTTGCGGAACGCGCCCGGCTTCGGCGCATCTTTCGGCAGCGGACGCTTGACGGCATCGCGCACGAACACCCAGCCGCCCTTGGAACCCGGCACTGCGCCGCGCACCAAAAGGAGACCTCTTTCGACGTCCGTCTTGACCACTTCGAGGTTGAGCGTTGTGACGCGCTCGTCGCCCATGTGGCCGGCCATCTTCTTGCCCTTGAACACCTTGCCCGGATCCTGGCGTTGACCAGTCGAACCGAGCGCACGATGGGTAACGGACACACCGTGGGTGGCGCGAAGGCCGCCGAAGTTCCAGCGCTTCATCGCGCCTTGCATGCCCTTGCCCTGAGTCGTGCCGGTCACGTCGACCATCTGACCTTTGACATAGTGGTCAGCGGTAATTTCCGAGCCGACCTCGATCAAGTTTTCGGCGCTGACGCGAAACTCCGCGACCGTGCGCTTGGGCTCGACCTTGGCGATGGCGAAATTCTGCCGTTCGGCCTTGGTGACACGACTTACCTTGCGGCTGCCAGCACCCAATTGAAGCGCCACGTAGCCGTTCTTTTCTTCGGTACGATGAGCCATGACCTGGACGTTATCCAGCTTCAACACGGTGACCGGGATATGTTCCCCATTCTCCGTGAAGATGCGGGTCATGCCCACCTTCTGCGCTATCACTCCGGAACGCATTTCCGGCATTCCTTTCCTGGCTCGCGGGCTCGTACCTCGGTTCAGACGAGGTAGAGGAACCCTAAGAAATCCTGCGCAAAACAACCGGGCGAACCCGGCTTCCTGCGTAAACGAAATTATTACAGCTTGATCTCGACATCGACGCCGGCAGCAAGATCAAGTTTCATCAGCGCATCGACCGTCTGCGGTGTGGGGTCGACGATTTCGAGCATCCGCTTGTGGGTGCGCATCTCGAACTGCTCGCGACTTTTCTTGTCGATGTGTGGCGAGCGGTTGACTGTGAACTTTTCGATGCGCGTCGGCAGCGGGATCGGCCCGCGCACTTCGGCACCGGTACGCTTCGCGGTGTTGACGATCTCTCGCGTCGAAGCATCGAGAACACGATGATCGAACGCTTTGAGACGGATGCGGATATTTTGCGTCATGGGAGTAACTAAACCTTGGAGGCAGCGGTTAACGGCACGGCAACGGGGTCAGACAGGGTCCGACCCCGGCAGGCTTACTCCGTGATGCTTGCCACGACGCCGGCACCGACGGTGCGGCCGCCTTCGCGGATGGCGAAGCGCAGTTTTTCTTCCATGGCGATCGGCGTGATCAACTCGACCGCGACCGTGATGTTGTCGCCCGGCATCAC
>JANXYD010000167.1 GCA_025350265.1 Hyphomicrobiaceae bacterium
CCAAGTTCACCGGCCGCGTCACCAACATCACCGACTACGGCGCTTTCGTGGAACTGGAACCGGGTGTCGAAGGCCTGGTGCACGTCTCCGAAATGAGCTGGACCAAGAAGAACATCCACCCCGGCAAGATCGTCTCCACCTCGCAGGAAGTGGAAGTCATGGTGCTGGACGTGGACCAGGAGAAGCGCCGCATCTCGCTCGGTCTGAAGCAGACGCAGGAAAATCCGTGGGATGACTTCCTCACCAAGCACCCGCGCGGCACCATCGTTGAAGGCCCGATCCGCAACATCACCGAGTTCGGCCTGTTCATCGGCCTCGAAAGCGGCGTCGATGGCATGGTGCATCTGTCCGATCTCGATTGGAACAAGCAGGGTGACGAAGCCATCAAGGACTACAAGAAGGGCGACAACGTCAAAGCCATCGTGCTCGACGTCGACAGCTCCAAGGAGCGCATCTCGCTCGGCATCAAGCAGGTTGGCGGCGATCCCATCGCATCCGTCGGCAATCTCAAAAAGAACGACCAGGTCACCTGCGAGATCATCAAGGTCGACGACGGCGGCATCGAGGTCAAGATCGCCGGCACCGAGTTCACTACCTTCATCAAGCGCGCCGACCTGTCGCGTGACCGTGCCGAACAGCGCCCTGAGCGCTTCTCTGTCGGCAACAAGGTGGATGCACTTGTTACCAACTTCGATCGCGCCAGCCGCAAGGTGACGGTGTCGATCAAGGCGCTCGAGATCAACGACGAGAAGCAGGCCGTGGCCCAGTTCGGCTCGACCGATTCAGGCGCTTCGCTCGGCGACATCTTCAAGGCCGCCATCAAGAAGAAGGAAGGCGACGACAAGTAAGTCGCCCAAACCGACCTTCTTCTTGCGACCATCTCCAACCTGCGCGGGCAGCCAGTCCGCGCAGGTTTTTTTTCGGCGTGCCGCCGCACGAAACTTGTGCCATCACCCGCCCACGTGACGACACGCACGATGGAGACGGACATGTCGATTGAGACCGAAGCAGTACTGGACCGGCGCGCGCTGCGCAGGCGGGTCGGGTGGTGGCGCTCGGCGACCATCGTTGCCGGCGTGGTTACGCTTGGCGCGCTCGCTTACGCCATCGCCGGACCGGACTTGACCCGTCCCCGCCATATCGCGCGCGTTACGATCGACGGTCTGATAACAGAGGATCGCCAGCAGTTGCAGATGCTGCAGAAGTTGGCGCAGTCGAAAAACGTCGCGGCGGTTCTGCTATCGATCAACAGCGGCGGCGGCACGACGACCGGTGGCGAAGCCTTATTCGAAGCCATCCGCAACGTGGCCAAATCGAAGCCCGTCGTCGCCCAGTTCGGTACGGTGGCAGCGTCCGCTGCCTATATCTGCGGACTAAGCGCTGATCACATTGTCGCACGTGGCAACACCATCACCGGATCCGTTGGGGTCATTTTCCAGTGGCCGGAGGTTTCGGGACTGCTCGATAAAGTTGGTGTCAAGATGAACGAGATCAAGAGCGGGACGCTCAAGGCCGAGCCGGGACTGTTCGCTCCGATCACACCGGGCGGACGACAGGTTGCCGAGCAAATGGTGGCGGAAAGCCAGATCTGGTTTTTGGGCTTGGTTAAAGCGCGGCGCGGCATCGATACCGCGGCCGTCCCCGGGCTTGAGCAGGGGCGCGTCTATTCCGGCCGCGAGGCGCTGACCTATAAGCTGGTGGACGAGATCGGCGGCGAGACCGAGGCCGTCGCCTGGCTGAAGACGCAACCCGGCATCGCCGCCGATTTGCGCGTCATCGATTGGCAGCCGGCGCGGAGCAACACGTTCGGCGTCGTTCGTGCCATGGGCAGTGCGATCAGCGATTTGTGGCCTGCAAGCAGCAAAAGTGGTAGCATCTGGGCAACGTTCGACACGATACGGTCAAGATTGTCACTTGACGGTCTCGTTTCAGTTTGGCAACCTCATGAAAAATAATGGAATATCGTCGACATGAGGCGGGAGGGCGTAGCCGATGATCAAGTCTGAGCTGATCCAGAAGATCGCGAATGCAAATCCACACTTATTTCATCGTGACATAGAAAAAATAGTCAACGTGTTGTTTGATGAAATCGTCTCGGCAATGGCGCGCGGTGATCGCGTCGAGCTGCGTGGTTTCGGCGCGTTCACGGTCAAGCATCGCGCGCCGCGATCGGGCCGCAATCCGCGCACGGGTACGACGGTGTCGGTGGGCGAGAAGTTCGTGCCGTTCTTCAAGACCGGCAAGGAATTGCGCGAACGGCTGAATAATAAGCCGGTCAGTGCCACCAAGGCCGGTCGCAAAGCCCGTGCTGCCAAGCCGGCGGCCGGCATTGCGGCGTCGGCGAGCGCGGCCTTGAGGACCCTCGACCACAGAGCTGCGGAACTTACCGCGCGATCTGACTTCAACGACACGGCATCCGAGACCAAGGGCATGGCAATGCAAGCGCGCACCGCACGGGCCGACCGCGCCAAACCCTGAATTTGTCGACGATGCGCGGGCGTCCTCCAACTGGATGGGTGATGCCGGCACCATCGTCCGTCGATCAGCTGCGGTTGCTTTCGGCTGCACGAACGCCAAATCTGAACACGACTGCGGAGAGACATTGCCGTGCTACGCCGTCTGGTCTGGTTTCCCATAGCGCTCGTGGTCGCTGTCTTGCTGGTCACACTGGCGGTCGCCAATCGTGATCCGGTGCGACTCGTTCTCGACCCCTTCCGGCCGGATGCGCCGGTCATCTCCATGACACTTCCGCTCTATGCGTATCTGCTCGGCGCGCTGATCGTGGGCGTCGTGCTGGGCGGGTTGTCGACTTGGCTGACGCAGGGCCGCTGGCGCCGCACCGCCCGCATCAAGGCACAGGACGCCATGCGTTGGCAGGCCGAGGCCGAGAGGCTGGCGCGCGAGCGTGATAGCCAACTCGGAGCGTCACGCTTGATCGCCGGTGGCAGACGCTGACGGCTGCGATGGTGGCCCCGATTGCGGGTAGCTCAGCGCCACCACTAAGCCTGCGGCAACCGCACTGAGGCCGACAAGGAAATTCAGCGTCAGGCTCTCACCAAGTAGCGCGATGCCGCGGGCCGTGGCGGTGATCGGTGCAAGCGCCTGAAAGACTGTAACGCTGGTGGGCGTGGTCCGCGCCAGTGCCCAAAGCAGGATGAAATAGGCGATCCCGCTCGACAACCCGATGAACACCACGGCCGCCAGTGCCGGCAAGGTCAGCGCCAGTGGATTGGTCACGCCGCCGCGCCACATGCCAAGCAGCGCCAGAAACACGACCGACGCCAACATCGCATAGCCACTGACGGCCAGCGCCGGATAGCGCTGTAAATAGGGCCGGTAAAGCACGCTGCAGACCGCGCCGCACAGGGCCGCTGCCAACACAGCGGCCTCGCCGCGCAAGTTCACCGCCGCGTCGCCGAAAATCTTGTCGCCCAACGACAGCCCGACGCCGAGCATCGTCAGCATAACGCCGACGGTTTTGCGGCCAGTCATGCGTTCGCGCCCGAGGGCTGCGGCAATCATCATGGTGAGCATCGGAAACGCCGAAAACACCAGCGACGCCCGCGCCGCCGGGATGTAGGTCAAGCCGACGTTCAGCAGCGCGATCAGCACGGCGAATTGGATTATGCCAAGGGCCGCCATGGGCAGCAGATCACGCACTTTGAAACTCGGCATCGGCCCCGCCAGTATGAAGGGAGCCATCGACAGCGCGCCAATGCTGTAGCGCATCAAGGCCAGTGAGATCGGATCCGTCTGCGGTAGCACGAAGCGGGAGGCGACGGTGGCCGCGCCGACCTGCACACCGACGGCGGCAGCGGCCAGGAGCGCAAGCGCTGCCGTGTGTCGCGACACGACGGGCTCGGCACCATGCGTCACGATAACGGCCGTTCCCAGGTTTCGCCGACAAGATCGTGGCCGAACCCACGATAAGGCTCTTCCTGCGTCATCGAGAAACCGGCTCCTGCATAGAGCGCGCGGGCCGCGATCAGATTGCGATTAGTCCACAACATCATGCGGGTGTAGCCGGCGGCGGCGGCGAAGGCCAGCGCTACCTCCAGCATGCAGCGGCTGAGGCCCAGGCCGCGCGCATCGGGTTCGACGTAGACCAATCGTAGCTTGGCGGTGTCGGTCGATTTTTCGACCACGAACGTCGCGCCGACGATGCGACCATCGAGTTCCACGATCCAGCATCGCTCGCGCGCCGGCTTGAACTTCAAGATGAACTCCGCCGCCACCTGCGCAACCAGTGCTTCAAAGGTCCAGTCCCAGCCATATTCCGCAGCGTACAGCACGCCATGCCGATGCACGACAAAGCCGATATCGCCGGGGAGCGGTGGACGCAGCACGAGCGTTCGGCCTTTGACGTCGCAGACAAGCCGTTCGGGCGGCAGCGGCCCGCCGCTCGAAGTGCCCACGGCCTGCACCATCAGCGCTTCTCGTTGGCCGACAGATTACGTTCGACAAAGGCTGAATAGCGCGACATGCCGAAGCAGAAGATCCAGAAGATGAAGCCCGCGAACAGGTAGCCGGTCATGGCGTTGGTCGGGGCCAGCCATTTCTGGTCGGTGTTGTTTTGCTGCACGATACCGAGCAGGTCGAACAGCCCGATGATCAACACCAGACTTGTGTCCTTGAACAGCCCGATGAAGGTGTTGACGATGCCGGGAATAACCAGTTTGAGCGCCTGCGGCAGCACGATCATGCTCATCTTTTGCCGGTAGTTGAGCCCGATCGCATCAGCCGCCTCGAACTGGCCGCGCGGGATGGCCTGCAAGCCGCCACGGATCGTCTCGGCCATGTAGGCGGCCGCGAACAACGCGACGCCGACGAGCGCCCGCAGCAGCTTGTCGATGCTCCAACCCGGCGGCAGGAACAGCGGCAACATCACCGACGACATGAACAGCACCGTGATCAACGGCACGCCGCGCACGAACTCGATGAACGTCACCGAGGCATAACGCACCAACGGCATGCGCGAGCGGCGGCCGAGTGCCAGCATCACGCCGATTGGAAACGACGCGGTAATACCGACGCTGGCCACCACGAGCGTCACCAGCAACCCGCCCCAATATTCGGTGGCGATATGCGTCAGGCCGAGAAAACCGCCGACCAGCAGAGCGAATGCCAGCACCGGGAACACACCGAACAGATAAATCGCATTTTGCAGCTTGTAAGGCGCACGTGGGATCATCAGCGGCACCAACCCGATGACCGCCAACAGATACGTCAGGTCCACGCGCCAACGCTCGTTGTCGGGATATCGGCCGTACATGAACTGCGCGAACTTGGCGTGCACCATCGGCCAGCACGCGCCGCTGTTGGGACGGCAGGCCTCACCGTCGGCACCGGTCCAGGTGGCATTGAGGACTGCGAAATCGAACAGCCCCGTGACCATGACGTAGATCACCAACAGGCCGACCAAGGTCAACACCGAGTTGCCAATGCTGGAAAACAGATTGTCGCGTAGCCAATTGACCGGCAACAGGTGACCGACGAAGAAAGCGCCCAGCGTCAGTGCCGCCAGCAACGACGTATAATCGAAACTGAACGCGGTGCCCACCGCGCCTGCGGTCGTCGCGCCGGGCGTGAGATACGCGCCGCGCATCCAACCCAGCGCGAACTCGGTCGCGATCATGGCCAGCGGTGCCAGCACCAGCAATCGCGTGTCGGTCGTCCGTTTGACCGAGTAGACTTTCTCGGGGCGGCGCATCGAAGGCGCCAGTGCTGCGTCGACCATGGTCGCCTCTATCTTTCGACCAGCGCCATGCGCTTGTTGAACCAGTTCATGAACCCGGACGTAAGCAGGGAAATGGTCAGGTAGACAGCCATCAGCATCAGAATGGATTCAATCGCCTGGCCGGTCTGATTGTTGATCGTGCCGGCCACCTGCGTCATGTCGGGATAGCCGATCGCGCCGCCGAGCGAAGAGTTTTTAGTCAGGTTGAGGTAGTTGCTGGTCAGCGGCGGGATGATGAGGCGCATCGCTTGCGGCACCACGACGAGGCGCAGCGTCTGGCTCTTGGACAAGCCCATCGCCATCGCGGCTTCTTTCTGTCCCTTCGACACACCGACGATGCCGGCCCGCACGATCTCGGCGATATAGGAGGCGGTGTAGAACACCAGCCCCAGCAGCACCGCGACAAACTCCGGCAGCAGCACAAAGCCACCGCTCAGATTGAAGCGGCCGAGTTCGGGATACTCGAACTGCACCGGACGCCCCATGATGAAATAGGTGAGCAGCGGCAAACCGACGATCAGCCCAAGCCCGGCGATGAATGAGGGGAACGGTTGGCCCGTCGCCATTTGCCGCGCCTTGGCCCAGCGCGCCATGAAGTAGGTGCCGACAACAGCCGCAATCAGTGCCAACAGGATGTACCCCGCGCCCGGCAGCCACTCCGGCTTCGGCGTGAACAGGCCACGCGTATTGAGCAGTGCCCCTCCGGGCAGCGCGTAGCTGGTCGATTTGACGACCCCGTCGACACGGCTCAGCGGCTCCGGCAACTGCTTCAGCACGGCGAAGTACCACAGAAACATCTGCAGCAGGATCGGGCAATTGCGCACGACTTCGACATAGATCGTGGCGATCTTGGCGATCAGCCAGTTCGACGAAAGACGCGCGATGCCGACCGTGAAGCCGAGGACGGTAGTGAAGAAAATCCCGATGACAGCGAGCACCAGCGTGTTCCAGATCCCGACCATGAAGGCGCGGCCATACGTCGAGACGTTGGAGTAGGCGATCCAAGACTGGGAAATATCGAAGCCGGCGACATTCTTGAGGAAGCCAAAGCCGGACGCGATATTGCGCGAGCGCAAGTTCGCCGCGGCGTTTGAAATGATCATATAGAACAGCGCGACGATGGCCACGACCAGGATTACCTGGAAGATGATCTCGCGCGTTTCGCGCTGATAGATGTAGCCAAGTACCGTCGACGGCTTCTGATTGAGAAGGCCGCGCTGTGGCGGGCCTTGCGTCGGTGTCGGTTCGGCGGCGATCGTCATCGGTGGGAAATCCTGGGCGGCAGTGCCTCGGCAACGCTGGATCAATCGAGCAGTCCGTCAACAAACAACTCTATGCCGGGCGGATCGAGTTTGATCCCACCCTCACTCGCGAAGCGAGTCAATATTGTCCCGTCGGCTTGACGCGCGTGATGTATCATCGGCATTTTGATCGGATTCTCGACACGGTAGTGAATTACGCGCGGCGCGGAAAAATATCCGGACAACTTGTACGACATGTCGAATGATTGCGTGGACGGCGACAGAACGTCGACGACCACGACCGGGTCGGCGATCTCCACTGCATCCAGATCCACCGTCGAGTTACAATGCACCAACGCATCCGGCTGCAACCAGCAGTCTTCGCGTTCGATACGAACAGCCATGCCGTCCGGCAACATTTCACCGGGCGATTGCGTCGCCTGCAACGATTTGACCAACGCAGTCTGAACCGCGAACTTCACTTTGGCGTGCCGGCGCCGTTCCGCCTGCATCACGAAGACGTCCCCATACACCAGTTCGTATCGTCCTGGCCGCGATGTCGACCAAGCAAGAAACTCAGCAACCGTCATCCGTTGCGTCGGTTTATCGTCGTTGTAGGCGGCCGATGTCTCCACCATCTCACACTCTCGCGTCGGCAAAGGTCTAAGACCAGCCGCCGGACCACCCAGGGCCCGGCCACCGGATCAATGCTGTCAGCGGATCGGCGGGGCGTATTGCAGACCGCCCTGGTTCCACTGCTTGTTGAGGCCACGATCGATTTTCAGACGCGAGCCCGAGCCGACGTTGCGCTCATAGCTTTCGCCGTAGTTGCCGACGGCCTTGACGATGCGGACAACCCAGTCGTTGTCGAGGCCGATACCCTTGCCGAAGTCGCCTTCCTTGCCGAGCATCCGCTTGATGTCGGGGTTGGTCGAGGCGAGCATTTCATCGGCATTCTTTTGCGTGACACCGAGATCTTCGGCGTTCAGCGTAGCGAAAAACACCCATCTGACGATCGTGAACCACTGCGAGTCGCCCTGACGCACGACCGGTCCCAGCGGCTCCTTGGAGATGATTTCCGGCAGCACGATATTTTCGTCGGGGTTCTTCATGCGCAAGCGCTCGGCATAAAGGCTGGAGCTGTCGGTGGTGAAGGCGTCGCAACGATTGGCATCGTACGCCGCAACAACTTCGTCGCTCTTTTCGAACACGACCGGCTTGTAATCGAGCTTGTTGGTGCGGAAGAAGTCGGCGAGATTGAGTTCCGTCGTCGTACCGGTCTGCACGCAGACTGAAGCGCCCTTCAGCTCCTTGGCGCTTTTGACGCCGAGCGACTTCTTCACCATGAAGCCCTGGCCGTCATAGTAGTTGATGCCGACGAACGACAAGCCGAGCGAACTGTCACGGCTGAGCGTCCACGTGGAATTGCGCGCCAGCACGTCGATCTCGCCGGATTGCAGCGCCGTGAAGCGCTCCTTGGCGCTGAGCGGCTTGAAGCTGACCTTCAAAGGATCGTTGAAGATCGCAGCCGCTATCGCGCGGCAGAAATCGACGTCGAGGCCGGTCCAGGCACCCTTGTCGTCGGGCTGCGCAAAGCCGGCGAGCCCGGTGTTGACGCCGCAATTGACCGTGCCGCGGGCTTTGACGGCATCGAGCGTCTTCGGTGCCTGCGCAACCGCCTGATGGCCCGCCCCGGCCAACGCCAGCGCGGCTGCGAGGCCGAGTTTGATGGTCTGATTCATACATCCACTCCCAAAGGTGCAACACACATTCGGTGCACGCTGCTGCGCTCACCAAATTTTTCAGCGATCGCCGCTCCCCAGCCGAGGCGGAATGCTCGCGACCCCTACATCACCAATCAGACCGTGCGCACGTTTCTGCGCTTTGGGCCGACTGAAGATCTCTTGCGCGACCGGCCGTGTCGCGGTCGCGTCGACCTATCTCAAGTATTTCGGGTCACGCAAACCGCGACCCAACTTCTCCCAGCGAAACCGGTCGGTCGCGCGAGCGCTTGATCCAAGCTACGATTGCCCGCCGCGATGCAGGCTCCTCAGTGATTGATGATCTGCGACAAGAACGCTTTCGTACGATCCGACTTCGGATTGGTGAAGAACTCAGATGGCGGCCCTTGCTCCACGATCTCCCCGCGATCCATGAACATGACACGATCGGCAACCGACTTGGCGAAGCCCATCTCGTGCGTGACACACAGCATCGTCATGCCGCCGCGCGCCAAGCCGATCATCACATCGAGCACCTCCTTGACCATCTCCGGATCGAGCGCCGACGTGGGCTCATCGAACAGCATGATTTTCGGGTTCATGCACAGCGCGCGGGCGATCGCCACTCGTTGCTGCTGGCCGCCCGACAACTGGCCGGGATATTTCTGAGCCTGCTCGGGAATGCGCACGCGCTCCAGATACATCATCGCCGTTTTCTCGGCTTCCGCCCGCGGCAGCTTCTTGACCCACACGGGGCCGAGGCAAAGATTATCCAGGATTGTCAAGTGCGGGAACAGGTTGAACGACTGAAACACCATGCCGACGTCGGCGCGAATGGCGTCGATCTGCCGGATGTCGCTGGTCAGTTCGGTGCCGTTGACGACGATGCTGCCGGACTGATGTTCCTCGAGGCGGTTGATGCAACGGATCAGCGTCGACTTGCCCGATCCCGACGGACCGCAGATGACAATGCGCTCGCCCGGCGCCACGGCCAGATTGATGTTCCTGAGGACGTGAAATTCACCGTACCACTTGTTGACGCCGGTCATGGTAATGACCGGCTCTGCCGAGGCATTCGGACTGATCGTGGACGCAGTTTGTGCGGCAGTCGTCAGCGCCATGAAAGCTCCTGGTCGGCACGCCTGCACCCCGGCGGGGCGAACATCGGTGCATTAGTCTAACAGGCTGGTCTTGTTTAGTAGGTATGCGCGTCGAGCATGCCACCCACGCATACCCGTATCAAGCAGAATATGAACCACCGCTCGGCGCCTTGCAACGCGCGCGCACGCGTGCTGCTGCCTACGGAACGGTGGCGCTGCCGCCTTATTCGGCATATTGCAAAGCGTCCTGCCGCATCATCGCTGCAGCCTTCTCGGCGATCATCAGGGTGGGCGAATTGGTGTTGCCGCTGGTGATCGTCGGCATGATCGAAGCGTCGGCAATGCGCAGGCCGTCGATGCCGTGCACTTTCAGACGCGGATCGACCACCGCTCCGCCATCAATGCCCATGCGGCAGGTGCCGACAGGGTGGAAGATGGTCGTCGAAATATCGCCGGCCGCTTGCGCGAGGTCTTCGTCGGTGACGATGCCTGGGCCGGGCCGGAATTCTTGCGGACGATATCTCGCCAGCGCGGGCATGCCGACGATGCGCCGTGTCAGGCGGATCGCATCGGCGACCACGCGCCGATCGTCCTCGGTGGCCAGGTAGTTGGGCCGGATCTCAGGGTGCGTGGCCGGGTTCGGCGACGTCACGCGCACCCATCCACGACTGGAGGGCCTGAGGTTGCAGACGCTGGCGGTGAAGGCCGGAAACGGATCGAGCGGCTCGCCGAACTTCGGCAAGGTGAGCGGTTGTACATGATATTGCAGGTTCGGAGTTTCGCGGCTCGGATCGGAGCGCGTAAAGGCGCCGAGTTGCGATGGTGCCATGGTCATCGGACCGCGCCGGGTGGCTGCATACTGCAGGGCGAAGCCGGCGCGCTGCAGTAGGCTTTGGTAGCGCTCGTTCATGGTCTTGATGCCTTCCACCTTGTAGGCGCAGCGCACCTGGAGATGGTCCTGCAGGTTCTCCCCGACGCCCGGCAGATCGTGCAGCACCTGAAGCCCGACCCGCCTGAGCAGATCGCCCGCCCCGATGCCGGACACCTGCAACAGTTGCGGCGTGCCGATGGAACCGGCCGCCATCACCACTTCGCGACGCGCCGTCGCCGTGACCTGGCCGCCGTTGCGCGTGAACGTCGCCCCTGTCACGCGGCGACCCTTCAGCGTCAACCAGCGCACCTGCGCATCTGTTATGACAGTCAGGTTGGACCGGTCGAGCACGGGCCGCAGGAACCCTTTCGACGTATTCCAGCGCACGCCCGATTTTTGGTTGACCTGAAAGTAGCCGCAGCCCTCGTTGTCACCGCGATTGAAGTCGTCGACCTTGGGGATGCCGGCTTCGGCCGCAGCATCGCGGAAGGCATCGAGGATGTCCCAGCGAATGCGCGCTTTCTCGATCCGCCACTCGCCGCCACGGCCGTGCAGCCCGTCGAATGCGGAGGGCTCCATCGCCATTTGATCCTGATGCTTCAAGAAGTAGGGCAGGCAATCGTCCCACGCCCAGCCGGGATTGCCCATCTGCCGCCACAGATCGTAGTCGCGCGCCTGTCCGCGCATGTAGATCATGCCGTTGATCGACGAGCACCCGCCCAGCACCCGCCCGCGCGGATAATTGAGGCTGCGCCCGTTCAGCCCCGGCTCGGCTGCCGTGCTGTAGCCCCAGTCGGTGCGCGGATTGCCCATCAGGTAGAGATAGCCGACGGGGATGTGGATCCAATGATAGTTGTCCTTGCCGCCGGCTTCGAGCAGCAACACACGCATGCCCGGATCAGCCGACAGACGGTTGGCGAGCAGGCAGCCGGCCGTGCCAGCACCGACGATGATGTAGTCGTAGGGCTCGTGGATGGCGTTGGCGCTCATGAGTTGTGGCTGCTTTCATTGTGTTGCGGGTTGTTCGGGCCGGCCGGATCGTGAAGTTTTCGCGCCAGGAACACCACCTCCGTTTGGCCGCGCGGCGTCCGCGCCAATTCGCGGAAGCCGATGCGGGTGTAGAAGCCGACGTTGCGCTGGTCACGTCCGGTGACAACATGCACGCCTGCCACATCGTCGGCGCGCAACCGCTCGCACAGCGCCTCGATCAGGCGTTCACCAATGCCGCGACCACGGAAGCCGTCGTCGATATTGACGTGCAGGTGGGCCGGAAAACGCGCGCACTCAGCAGCAAAATTCTGCAAATAGCCGAGTGCCACAAAGCGTTCCGACAGCGCTGGATTGAGCTTACAGCCGACGAGATACCCCACCACGACAGGTGTTTGCTCTGAACCGCCGAAGGCTGCGAACACCAGTTCCGGTTCATGACGCAAGTATTGATCAAGCCAAAGATCCTGGAAAGCGCGCGCAGCTTCCGGCTCACTCGGCCAGCGCGCAGCTGTGGCCCGAAAGATGCGCCGGATGCCGGCCAACACGTCGTTTTGATCGCCCCCAGCGCACTCGAGACCGACGAGGCGCTGTACGCGGACCGCTTCGACGGCAAGCGGCTGCGCGCTCATGCGGCCTCGCGCGGTACACCCAACGCATCTTGCATCGCCGCCAGCACCTCGACCATATCGCAGCCGGCATGGACGAAGTGGCTGACGCCCGCCGCCTCCAATGCCCCGCGTTCTTTGGGGCGGCCGGCGAGGTAGACCTCGGTCGCGCCTGCCGTGCGCAACATGGACGCCGCAGCTTCGCCCAACTCAGCGTAGGTTGCGTCAGCGCCGCACAGGCAGGCGACGCTTGCACCACTGTCGGCGAAGGCGCGACCGACCTCGGCCGTGTGCAGCAAGGGCTCCGATTGCGACACAGCGATCCCGCCGACGGCAAGGAAGTTGGCAGTCCACGTCGCCCGCGCGGCATGCACGGCGAGCGGACCGAGGCAGGCGAGAAATACGCGTGGCGGCTGGCCAAGCGTCACCGTTGCTTGATCGGCCCGGTCGCGCAGACGCTCGAATGGCCGGGACGGGCAGTAGGGATCGAGCGCCGTCACGTTCACGCCGGCCGCGGAGGGGAGCACGTGCTGCGGTGCCGGCCACGGTTTCACGGCCACGCCGTCGTCGCCGAGACGAGGAAAGGCGCTGGTGCCGGTCAGGACAACCTTGCCGGTAGCGAGCGCCGCTTGTTTGGCTGCAACGGTCGCTGCGATCTTATTTTGCAGCCAGCCGCTCTGGATGACGCTTTTAATCCCGCCTTCCGCTTCGATGATTTGAAACAGCGCCCACGCCGCCTGCGCCAGGTTGTCGGTCAAGGTTTCGACCGCGAAACTGCCTGCGGCGGGATCAGCGACGCGGCCGAGCCCGCTCTCCTCCATCAGCACCAGCGAAGTGTTGCGAGCCATGCGTCGGGCGAAGGCATCCGGCTCACCCAGCGCCCAGGTGTAAGGCAGCACAGTTATGCTCTGCGCGCAGCCCATGGCTGCCGCCGCACACGCCATTGTTGTGCGCAACATGTTCACCCAAGGGTCGCGACGGGTCATCATGGCGCGCGAGGTTTCCGCCGTGATCGCCACAGCCGCCGCCGCGTGCTCGGCGTTACAGGCTGCAGCGACACGCGCGATCAAGCGGCGCGCGGCGCGCAATTTGGCAAGGCCCAGCATCTGGTCGGCATCGACAGCGAGATTGACGACGATCTTGGGCAAGGCATGCCCTGGCGCGATCCCCGCAGCCTCTGCAGCTCGCAGGTACGCGACGACCGTCGACAGCACCGCCGCCAGTTCCTGCGCCTCGCTCGCGCCTGCCGCGTGCCAGACATGGCCATCTGCCCTCAGCGCCGTCACTTCAGGCCACGGCAGCGTCGTGTGCACCAGCCGGGACGCCGCCGCCAGCGCTGACGGCAAGGGCACTGCCAGCGCGCCGGTTGCAGCCAGTGTGCCGAGTGGATCGTGGTTGAACGCGGCGCGCTTGCGCTCATCCGGCAGCTGGTGGTGGTTCCACAGTGCAACAAGTGCGGCGACCGCGTCCGGCGTTTCCTCGCCCCCCTGCAGCGCGATGGGGCAGACGTCGAGCAGCACACCCTCCAGGGCACGTGCCACCGCCGCCGCATCGGACGGCAGGCCGCTGCAACCGTTGGACGCCATTCGCAGGGTGACCGAAGTGGCACCGCCTGCCAGGTCTTCCAGGATCGCGGCGTTGACCGCCACCGGGTCGACGCCCGAATGCAACTGCCGGATATCCCAGGCCGGGCCATCTGATGTCGGTTGCGCGGTTGGCTGCGGCCATCCCGACGGACGCTCGGTGAACAGCGGCTCGATGCGAATACCGTCGGCGGTGCTGGCGACCAGCCGCCGCTCGAAATCGCCGCCTTTCAGCGCCTTGTCGATCAAACCCCGCCACGCGAGGAGGGTGGCAGGCGGAAAATCGTCGGCGAATGCGGCAGTTGCCGTGACATTAGAAGCGACCATTGAAGTCCCCGAAACAGCATCGTCGGCCATTCACTGCGGCCGAACCTTGGCTCGCTTTTTAACCGCTTCCCAAATCAAAAAGCAAAGTTCTTGGCGACAGGCCATGGTTCAGACAGTATAGCAATCGATAACCCCCGCCAAACCTACCAGCCAGCGTAGCCTTGGAGTCCATGCTCGTGCGTTGCCAGCCTCGATCAGCCCGTCCACGTCGCCTCAGTCACGCCTCAGCACTCGCAGCCCTGGCGATCGCCGTGATGCTCGGTGGCGGGCGGGCGGACGCGCAGCAGAGCCATCGGGCGGGGCCGCGTGCCGACAAGGCCAGTACGCCAGCGCCGCGGGGCGAACATGTGCGGACCAGTTTCCAATTTCCGGTGGGATCGCTGGTGATCGTCAACAACGAGCGGCGGCTCTATTACATCACCGGCACGGGCGAGGCTGTGCGCTATCGCGTCGCCGTCGGCAAGAACGAAGAGTTGTGGATGGGACGTACGTTCGTAGCCGCCAAGGTGGTCGATCCGCGTTGGATCCCGATCAACGGCGACCAACCCGTCGACGGCGGCGATCCCGCTAATCCGTTGGGCAAGCGGGCCCTGTATCTGGATTGGTCGCTGCTGCGCATTCACGGCACGCCTTCGCGCGGCAGCATCGGAAGTGCCGTCTCGAACGGGTGCATCCGCATGCTCAACGAGGATGTGATGGACGTCTTCGAACGCGTGCACTTCGGCGCACCGGTCTACGCGATCCGGTCATGGAAGGACGCCAATCTCTACGAAAGCGAAAAGGTCGCCGAAAAATTTTATCACGACCCCGAAGCCCACGATCGGGCCAAGGAGGAGCTGCAGGAGAAACTGCGCGAGCGTGCTGCCGAAGGCCGTGACCGCGAAACCAACCTGCGGCGCGAGCGGGTGCGAAATCGCTCGGCGGACGCGACACCCGATCGCTCCTCTGGCAAGGCGCAGGTGAAACTGGCGTCCGGGCGCAGCACACGCGGCGCATTCTAGGGTCGTTCCAGTCCGAGCTGAAAACGAGCCCCAACCGCCATATCGTCGGCAAGCGGCGCGCTACGGAAACTGCCGCCCATCAATCAACGTTCGCACCCGCAGCGGCCCTCCTGGTGCGAACCCGCCACTTTGTGGCTGCGGCCTGGGGTGGTGTTTCGCGCCGCGACCAGCCGCCGCCGAGGGCTTGAAACAGCATGACGGCATCGGATCGCGTCGCGGCCTTCGTGCGGACGACGTTGACTGTTCCCTGCGCGAACAGTTGTTGCGCGCTCAGCGCCTGCTGGGCGGTGGCCTGGCCGAGCTTGACCATCTCGCGCGTCAGGTCGAGGTTGGCCCGTGCCGCGCGTTCGCCGCGCGCCGCCGCCGTAACCGCGCGATGATCGGTTTCAATGCTCTGCAGCACGTCGGCGACGTTCTGGAACGCTGAGATCACCGCACTGCGATAGAGCGCCGCGGCACGGTCCAACCCGGCTTCAGCAGCACGTTGTTTCTGTTCCGCGCTGAACCCGTCGAACAACAATTGCGTGGCGCTGCCGGCAAGCGTCCAGAACACCAGCGGCGATGAAAAGCTGGCGATCTTGGCAATGCTGGCGACGGTCGAGGCGCTGGCGCCGACATTGGCATTCAGGTTGAACTGCGGCAACCGATTGGCGATCGCCACGCCGATCTCGGCGGTAGCCGAATGCATGTTGGCCTCCGCTGCGCGCACGTCCGGCCGTTGCCGCACGATCTCCGATGGCAAACTGACCGGCAATTCGGCGGGCAGATGCAGGCACTCAAATTCGAACGTCTCGACAAGCCCTTCGCCGGCCAGATGCCCGGTCAGTGCGATCATCAAATCCCGCGTGGTGGCCAGCCGTTTTTGCAGCGCTGGCAGCGTCTGGTCGATCTGGGCGAGTGCTGCCTGCTGGGTGGTGACATCGAGCCGGCTGACATCGCGCGCCTTGAACTGCTGTTGCAACGCGTCGAGCAGCTCGCGGCCGACTGCCATGCTCTTCTCGGCGGCGCGGATCTCGGCACGCAGGGCTGCTTCCTCGATCGCCGTCAGTGCGACGCGCGCGGTGAGGGTGAGATAGGCCGCCTGCAATTCGAAGTGCTGCTGTTCGGTCTGCGCATCGAGAGATTCGATATGCCGCCGGGTCAACCCGAACACGTCGGGCATATAAGAAACCGACAGTTGCCCAGTACGCAGCGAATAAGGCGATGTCGTGCCACCGTTGGTCGCCGATTGTGCTGCCGTCGGCTGTTGCCGCGACCCGTCGAAATTGGCTGAAACCTGGGGCAGCAGGTTGCCGCCCGCCGCGCTCGCGTTGGCACTTGCGATGCGCACGGCGGCACGCGCCGCAGCAATGTCGGCATTTTCCGCGATGGCGCGCTCGACGACGGCATTCAGCTGAGGACACTGAAACAACGCCCACCATTGGCGGGGTATCCCGAGCCCTTGCACATATGTCTGCTGTTCCGGCCCGCTGAGGCGCACGCGGCCGATGCCGTTCGGCACCAGTTGCGTGAGCTGCGGCGGTGCTGGCGACCGAAAATCAGGCCCGACCGCGCAGCCACCGCCGACGATACTCAACAGCACCCCCGCGACCCTTGCGAACGGACGCGTTGCCAACTGAGACAAACGACGTGGCATTCCCCCGATGGGTATCGGCAGACCGACGTGATCCTTTTGCAAAGGAACTGGCAAACTTGATCCCCCAAGCTCACCTCCCCCGCCGCGAGACGTGCTTGGAGAATGCGGCAGCAATGGGGGCACCCGGCACGCACCGGCTCATTGCCGGCGCGCCCTCCAAGCCGACGTCGTCACGGTTTACGTGGCAACGCATTTTGATTAAAGACCCATGCACACCGAACGTCGCGCTTCGATCGCGGTTGCCGGCGCGGCAAGCGATCGCCATCGGCTAGTGGAGCCCCGCGCCGAGGGCGTGCGGCTTGACGGCCCCCCCCTTGGCACGCGACATGCCGCCGAACCAAGTTCCCGCACAAGGCGCACCGATGTCCATCAATCCCACCCTCAAGCAACCCTTCCCGACTTCGTTGGCAAAAGACAAAATCAAGATCCTGCTCCTCGAAGGCATTTCAGATACGGCCGTGGGCGTGCTGCGGGCCGCCGGCTATAGCGATATCGAGCGGCACACCAAGGCGCTCGACGGCGAGGCACTGCGCAAGGCGCTGGTGGGCGTGCGCCTGCTCGGCATCCGCTCACGCACTCAGATCACAGCTGATGTCATCGACGGCATTCGAAGCCTAGTGGCCATCGGCTGCTTCTCGGTCGGCACCAATCAAGTGGACCTCGATGCCTGCGCCGCGATGGGCATACCGGTGTTCAACGCACCGTTTTCCAACACGCGGTCGGTGGCCGAATTGACGATCGCGGAAATCGTCATGCTGATGCGGCGCATCTTTCCAAAGTCGGTATCGGCGCATGGCGGCGGCTGGGACAAGTCGGCGTCAGGCTCCAACGAGGTGCGCAACAAGACCCTGGGCATCATCGGCTATGGCAACATCGGCAGCCAATTGGCTGTGCTGGCCGAGGCCTTCGGCATGCGCGTCATCTATTACGATCACACCGAGAAACTGCGGCACGGCAATGTCGAGCCCGTCGAAACGCTCGCCGAATTGCTGGCCAAGTCCGATGTCATCACCATCCACGTCCCGGAAACCCCGCAGACATCCGGCATGATCGGCGCGACCGAGATCGCCGCCATGAAAAAGGGTGCCATTTTCATCAACAACGCACGCGGCAGCGTCGCCGATCTCGAAGCGCTCGCATCGGCACTGAAAGAGAAGCATCTCGCTGGAGTTGCAGTCGATGTGTTTCCAGTCGAACCGTCGTCGAACGCGGACCGCTTCAAGTCGCCGTTGCAGGGCTTGGACAACGTGATCCTGACGCCGCACGTGGGCGGGTCGACCGAGGAGGCGCAGGAGCGGATCGGCTCGGAAGTCGCGCGCAAATTCGTCGAATATTCGGATGTCGGCTCGACCACGGGCGCTGTCAATTTTCCGCAGGTGCAGTTGTCGCCACGGCCGACCGCTGGCACGCGGTTCATCCAGGTGCAGCGCAACCTGCCCGGCGAACTCGGCCGCCTCAACGAAGTCTTCGCCCGCCGCAAGGTTAATATCGGCGCGCAATATTACCAGACCGCCGGCGATCTCGGGTATGTGGTGCTCGACGCCGACGGGTCGGTGGCCGACGCGGAAGCCGTGGTCGGCGAAATCCGCGCATTGCCCGGCACCATCCGGGCGCGCATGCTGTATCGGCGGCCCTAACTCCGTTTGCTGATCGGCATTGCCGAACTGAAGTAGCAGCTATATGAATTAGCTTGGGGGGGGTGCGGCATTCTCATTCGCCTTTGCTGTTCAGGCCTGCACTTCAGTTATTCGCGATCAATTATTTTTTGATGGAGAACCTCATGATCGATCGTTCGCGGCGTAACGCACTCGTGTTGATTTCAAGCATGGCGGCCCTATCCGCTAGTCACCCAGCTTCGGCGCAGCAGGTGCCCGCCCTCTTCGATGGCAAAGACACAACGTATCAAATCATTCCCGGCAGCAATCTGCGCGTCGGCGACAACTTCACATCAGGCATCGTCGTTACCCTGTGGCAGGGCGGCAGCGTCAAGGGCAACGGAACCTGTTCGCAACAGTCATGCCCGGTTGTCTACAACAGCCAGACGCTGTATGCGCGACGCAGCCGCCTGCGCCTCGGCTCCAATTCCGGCCCCAACAACAATCCGATCACCGAGACGCTGCGGCGTGGCGATCAGGGCGAAAAAGTCAAACGTCTGCAGGAAGCGCTCAATCGCAATGGCGCGGCCGTGACGATCGACAGCAACTATGGTCGAGGCACCAAAACCGCAGTTGAAGCCTTTCAAAAATCCAAAGGTCTAGACGCCGACGGCGTTGCCGGACCGGCGACGTTGCGCGCACTTGGACTTGCATGATCGGGCGTCGGTCCAGTCATATTCCGGTTACGGATCGTGCGCCAATCTAAGTCAGAGCCGCCTCACCGCGCCTTCGGTGTTCCGCACCAACAGCGCATAGGCGCTAAATTAACCCAAAGGGTCGTTTCCCAGAAACCTTGGCGCTACTACGGCGCAAGAGCTATCCGAGATCTTGATCGGAGTGAGCCCTGCGCTTGACGTGGGCGGTGCCGAGATCATTGTAATTGCGGTCGTGCGTGTCGATCTGCTCCAGATGCGAGCGCTGCCGAAAGTACTTTATGAGCCACGACCACCACGACGACGCGCACTGGGAAACCTTCATTCGCGCCAACACGCAGCTTATGGCGCCACCCCTGGTGCCGGAACTGCTGTTGCATCTGGCTATGGAAAGCTTGCCCATCTGGCAGAAAACCGAGGACGAACTCGGCGAAATGAACGTACCCCCGCCCTACTGGGCGTTCGCCTGGGCGGGCGGACAGGCGCTGGCGCGCTACATTCTGGATCATCCGGAGGTGGTGGCGGGGCGGCACATTCTCGATCTCGGCACGGGATCTGGCCTCACCGCGCTTGCGCCGATGCGGGCTGGTGCCGCGTCCGCCCTGGCAGCCGACATCGACCGCCTGGCGCTGATCGCCACACGGTTGAACGCTGAGGCCAACGGCGTCGCGGTCGAGATGACAGCGGACGATGTGCTTTCACGTCCGCCCCGCTCATTCGATGTGGTGCTGGTCGGCGATCTGTTTTACGAGCGGCAGTTGGCCGACAAGGTACTGGCCTACATCGACGCTATCAGAGCCATGGGTGCGCTAGTGCTGATCGGCGATCCCCGCCGCAATTATTTCCCGCGCGACCGCTTCAAGCTGATCGCCGAATATCGCGTGCCCGTGACGAGGGAGCTGGAAGATTCCGAAATCAAGCGCACCGCCGTGTGGCAAGTGCCGTGAGCGGCGGCCGGACAATCGAAAAAGTGGCTGTCCCCGGTTATTTGCCCGGATGCGCAGAATTGCTCGCTATGATCGTGTTATGGTCTATCGGTTCATGGAGGATGGGTCTGGCTGGGTTATCGGCGAGAGTTGCGACCCCGGGCTCGCACCGTTCCTTGACCTGCATTATCCGGCTGCCGATATTGGTGATGGGTGCACCAACCGTCTGGACACTATCCGCAAGCAGGAGCGGCTCACACGGGCCGGAATTTATCATGATCCTAGGCTTGTCGTTGTCTGCGTTTACGACCGTTCACGTCGTACTGAGCCTCATCGGAATTGCGGCCGGACTTGTCGTTGTAGCCGGCATCGTGGTCGATCGGCACCTGCCTGGCCTGACCGCGCTATTTCTCACCACCACTGTCCTGACGAGTGTCACCGGCTTCTTCTTCCCGTCGGCAGGCCTATTGGCGTCGCACATCGTCGGGATCGTTTCGCTTACAGTTCTCGCGGTCGCTTTGTTCGCGATCTACGGCCGTCACCTGTCAGGAGCGTGGCGTCCAGTCTACGTCGTGACCGCGATCATGGCGCTCTACCTCAACGTTTTTGTCGGGATCGTGCAGGCTTTTCAGAAGCTGCCGGCTTTGCGGACAGTAGCCCCGACGCAGTCCGAACCGCCATTTCTCGCGGTTCAACTGATAGCGCTCCTCGCGTGCCTCGTGGCAGGCGGACTCGCGCTGAAGCGCTTCCATCCGCAGACGCGCCCATGATCGGAGTGGGCATGAGTGGCGAGGACACGGGCTTTGGTCCAGGTGTGTGGCGCGATGTACGGCAAGTCAGCCGGAATGGATGCGTGAATGGTTAAATTTGGACCACCGCGAATTAACAGAGCCTGGAGGCATGCTGTAGCGGTTTTCGTTGTTTTGGCTATCCATCAACCTGCCAGCGCTCAACTAGCCCCAAACACAGCTCCAGAGGCCGCCGCCGGCCTCTCAGCCAAGACATTAGCGCTCGCCAAACAGAAAATGGTCGTGGCGGCACACCCGCTGGCTGTGGACGCCGGCCTCGAAATGCTTAACGCCGGTGGCAGCGCGGTGGATGCGGCTATTGCCGTCCAACTAGTGCTCAATCTGGTGGAGCCGCAATCGTCGGGGCTGGGTGGCGGCGCATTCCTGCTGCATTGGAACACCGGCCGGCGACAGCTCCTATCGTACGATGGGCGCGAGACCGCTCCAGCGGCGGCAACACCGGAGCGGTTTCTCAAACCCGACGGCACAGCCCTGCCGTTCCGCGCCGCGATGTTGGGCGCCGGCAGCGTCGGCGTGCCGGGGGTTCTGGACATGCTGGAGCGCGCCCATCGCGCGCATGGCAAGCTGCCGTGGTCGCGGTTGTTCGATCCGGCGATCGCGCTGGCCGATGCCGGGTTTGCGGTGTCGCCACGGCTCAATGCTCTGCTGGCGTCCGAAGCCGGTGGTGCCAGCGCGTTCGATGCCACCTCACGCGCCTATTTCTTCGATGCCGACGGCACCCCCTGGCCGGTCGGGCATATCTTGAAAAACCCGGCACTCGCGTTGACGCTACGGGCGCTGGCGTCGGGTGGTGCCGCAGCCTTTTATCAGGGGCCGATCGCAGCCGGCATCGTGCAGGCAGTGGCAACGCCGGGGCCCACGCCGGGCGGCATGACGCTCGATGATCTCGGTGCCTATGCAGCCCGCGAGCGCCCGCCGATCTGCACATCGTATCGCCGCTACAGGATCTGCGGCATGGGTCCGCCCTCATCGGCCGCCCTTACCATCGGCGCGACGCTGGCGCTGCTCGAACCGTTCGATCTGGGGGTAGCGCCAATGACGCCGCGCGCGCTGCACCTGATCGCCGAAGCCGAAAAGCTGACCTTCGCCGACCGCGACCGCTTCATCGCCGACCCCGATGTGGTGGCGGTGCCGTCAGGGATGCTGGACCCGGCGTATCTGAACGACCGCCGCAGATCGATCGATGCCGCGCGGAGCATGCCGAAAGCGGAAGCCGGGTCGCCGCCGGGCGTGCCTCAGAGGCGCAGCGGATTGGATGCGACCGTTGAACGTGCGGGCACGTCGCACGTGTCGATCATCGACGCAGACGGCAATGCAGTCGCCATGACCACCACCATCGAGCAGGCGTTCGGTGCGCATCTGATGACCGGCGGATTCCTGCTCAACAACGAACTGACCGACTTTTCCGCTCGCCCCCTCGACTCCCAGGGACGGCCGGTCGCCAACGCAGTTGCGCCTAGCAAGCGGCCGCGCTCGTCGATGGCACCGACGTTCATTTTCGGCCCCGACAATCAACTGCAGGCGGTACTCGGCTCCGCCGGCGGCAGCGCCATCATCCTGCACGTGGTCAAGACCATTGTCGGCATCCTCGACTGGCACCTCGACGCGCAGGCGGCCATCGACCTGCCCACCTTCGGCAGCCGCAACGGACCCTTCGAGATCGAAAAGAAATTGGCCGGCGAACTGATCGGGCTGCAATTGGCGTTGTATGGTCAGACGGTGGTGACGTCGGATGCGCCGTCTGGGTTGCACGTCATTATCAGACGGCCGGATGGCATGCTCGAAGGCGGTGCCGATCCGCGCCGAGAAGGTGTCGCGCGCGGAAATTGAAGAGGATCAACGCTTGGCACAACCGCCCCCAACCGACATACCGCGCATCGCCGGGCTCGAAGCGATCCTGCGCGCCCAGACAAGCCAGGGCGCGGCTCCGGTCGAGCGTTGGAACCCGCCCTATTGCGGCGACATCGGCATGGCCATCCTGCGCGACGGGACCTGGACCTATCAGAATAGTCCGATCGGGCGAAAGCCGCTGGTGCAATTGTTCGCCCGCGTGTTGCGCCGCGACGAGGATGGTCGCACCTATCTGGTCACGCCGGCCGAAAAGGTGGATGTGCACGTCGCCGACGCACCGTTCCTGGCGGTCGAGATGGAAGTGCGGGGCCAGGCCGCGCAACAAACGCTGATATTTCGCACCAACGTCGACGATATCGTGACGTGCGATGCAGCGCATCCGCTGCGCTTTGCGACCGAGCCCGGCAGCGGCGGCTTGAAGCCTTATGTGCTGGTGCGGGGCCGGCTGGAGGCGCTGGTGACGCGCGCGCTGTACCAGGATCTGGTGGCGCTGGCCGTCGCCGATCCCCGCACGCCCGATCGGCTGGGCGTCTGGAGCGGGGGAAAATTCTTCGCGATAGGAGCGGCATAAACCGCCTGCCGGAAGTCACCTTTTGCGCGCGCGTCGCAGCCCAAGCACACTTGTTATGACGGCGCTGCATCGAGCGGGATCGAGATGACGAATTCTATGCCGGGATCATGCGACTGGACGGCCACTTTCGCGTCCAATTGCTTGGCAAACGCCTTGACGATGCGCATGCCAAGGCCCTTGGATTCAAGGATATCAAAGCCGGAAGCGACGCCAACACCTTCATCGCGCACGGAAAGTGTAAATGCCGCCGGGCTATCCTTGACGACTTTGATATGAACCTTCCCGCCAACGTTATTCTTGTAGGCGTATTTTGCGGCGTTGGTGATCAATTCATTGACGATCATTGCGACGGCCACAGCTCGATCTGTTGCCACAAACATCCCGTCTACAACGTCTATAACCATTTCGCAGTGCGCGACGTTTTCATCGAAGTTTTTGCAGATTGATGTGACGTATTGGCCGATGTCCATGCGTTCGAAATCGGACCCGTAACTCAGCTGGTCGTGGAATTTTGCAACCGCCGCTATGCGATTTGCAGCCTCATTGAGATAACCCGTCAATTCCGGGTTGGCGATGTCGCGGGCCTGCAGGTTCAGCATGCTCGTGACGATCGATAGGCTATTCTTGACCCGGTGGTTCATTTCCGCGAGTAGGAATTTGTGCTTTTCGAGTGCGGCATTAAGTTTTCGTTCGTGCCGTTCGCGTTCGATCGCCATGCCCAGAATGTTGGCCACACCTTGCAGGAACGCCAAGTCGTGCTCGAGAAATTCATCGTCCGAGCGGCTGTCGACTTCGAGCACGCCAAATGGTTTGCCGTCGCCCTGCAGGATAACGTTCATCGCTCGGCGGACGCCGTGCTGCTTGAGCAATTCCGACGTGCGGAACCGCTCCTCGTTCTCGAGATGGTTCGAAATCACCGACTTGCCGGTACGCAAGGCGAAACCGGCTGGCGAATCCAGATCGGCGCCGACTGTTGCCGAGCCGACCACGCCCTTGTCCCATCCCACGCCGGCGCGAACCAGGAACCGATTGCTGGTCGGAATATGTTCCAGAACTTTGCAAAAATCTGCGTTGAGGCCTTTTGCCGCCAATCGAACTGTCTCATTGAGTAACTGTTCGAGCGTCGCCCCCTGCAATGCCGTCACGCCGAGTTCTGCAAGGAGTTCTTGCTGGCGGATGCGATCTTGAAGCGCACGCATCCCCGTGTCGGGCACGTCTCCAGCCGAATTCGCCTCGACGACGGGCGTGTCTGGTCCATTGGTGGAGGCCAACCGATTGATCCTTCGTGCGAGATTTGTTCGTGTATTGCGGTGCGGGGGCAGAAGGTTGCCGCATCACATGACACATGCTCGGCATAAGTGCTGTTTCAACCCGGTCTTTCGCGGATTGGCCGATCAGATGACCAGATCGACCTATGTTCCAATGGCCTTCGACCTGCCTCCAATCGGCGTACACTATCGTATTCGGGAAGCTGCGGCTGGGCAAGCACATGAATGAACACGAGATTGTG
>JANXYD010000216.1 GCA_025350265.1 Hyphomicrobiaceae bacterium
GCCCATCGTCCGCGAGGCGGGCGATGCGGACCCGTGTCGAGCGAATGACGACCTGCCAATCACAAAATGATAGGCTGCGGTCGCTAAGTTCATATATTCTTTCGCAAGCTGGTTTCGCTGCCCCGCAGCCGCCACAGGAGCGGGGTAGCACTACCCCAGTCACGTCCCGATCGCCGCCCTTATGACTTCCGGAGAGTTCCCCTCGATGCCGTGCTCGCCCCCGTCCGATCCCTGCGCCTCGTCGACCGTCAGCCTCAGAGGACGCACCTCCGCAGCCGTGGCAATTGTACTTGGCACGCTGATGCTACCAATGCTGAGTGCTGCAACCGTGTTGGCAGCCGGCCCCGTTTCCGTTGCTCCGGTCGCTGAAAAGCTGATCGATGCCGTCGTCAACATCTCGACGAGCCAGACCATCAAGGGTTCTGAAGGGGTGCCGTTGCCGCGCGTGCCGAAAGGCTCGCCGTTCGAGGAATTCTTCGACGATTTCTTCAACAAGAAAGGCAGCAGCGATGACCGCAAGGCATCCTCGCTCGGCTCCGGCTTCGTCATCGACGCCAAGGAGGGCATCATCGTCACCAACAATCACGTCATCGACGGTGCCGACGAAATCATCGCCAACTTCAACGACGGCACCAAACTGAAGGCTGAACTGATCGGCAAGGATGCCAAGGCCGATCTGGCTGTGCTGCGCGTCAAGCCCGCCAAGAAGCCGCTCGTCGCGGTGCCGTTCGGGTCGTCGACCAAGCTCAAGACCGGTGATTGGGTGATGGCGATCGGCAACCCGTTCGGCCTCGGCGGCTCGGTTACGCTCGGCATCATCTCGGCCAAGCAGCGCGACATCAACTCCGGCCCCTATGATGAATTCCTGCAAACTGACGCGGCCATCAACAAGGGCAACTCCGGCGGGCCGTTGTTCAACATGGACGGTGAAGTCATCGGCATCAATACCGCCATCATCTCACCTTCGGGCGGTTCGATCGGCATCGGCTTTGCAGTCCCCTCCGACAGCGCCGTCGTAGTGATCGACCAGTTGCGCAAATACGGCGAAGCCCGGCGCGGCTGGCTGGGCGTCAAAATCCGCTCCGTCAGCGACGACATGGTCGACGCGCTCGGCCTCAAGGAACCCACCGGGGCGATGATCGAGTCGGTGACCGCTAACGGTCCCGCCGCCAAGGGTGGCATGCAGGACGGCGACGTGATCCTGAAATTTGACGGTCGCGACATCGCCAGCGTCCGTGCCCTGACGCGAGCGGTCGCACAGACGCCGGTCGAGAAAACTGTCGACGTCGACGTGTTGCGCAAAGCGCAACCGAAAAAACTGCAGATCGCCGTCGGACGCCTTGTCGAAGAGGAGAAACCCAGCAAGGACGCCAAGAAAGATCAACTCGATAACGCCCCCGGAAAAAGCGACAAAAAAAGCGAGGTCAAGCCGCTCCTCGATCAAACTTTTCTCGGCTTGAAACTTGCCCCGCTCGACGACGCGCTGCGCACGAAATTTGCCATCGATGCCAAGGTCAAGGGCGTGCTCGTGCTTGAAGTCGATCCGCAGAGCGCGGCCGCGCAGAAAGGCGTTCGCGTCGGCGATGTCATCGTTGAAGCCGCTCAAGACCCGGTGTCCGCCGTGGCCGACGTCGGCACCAGCATCGACAAAGTGAAAAAAGCTGGCCGCCGCGCCATCCTGCTTCGGCTCGAAGACGGCAGGGGCGACCTGCGTTTCGTCGCCGTGCCGCTGTCGTGATCGGTCATGACGGCCATCACCTCTGAGGCACGCGGCAAGGTCAACCTCACCTTGCGTGTGCTCGGCCGCCGAACCGACGGCTACCACGACCTCGACAGCATCGTTGCGTTCGCCGACGTCTGCGACGTTGTCTGGCTGCAACCCGGCAAACCCATGGGCGTCAGCGTCATGGGTCCGTTTGCGGCCGCCATTGCCGGACCAAATCTCGCGGAACGGGCCGTGCTTGCAGCGGTTGAGGCGTGCCCGGATCTGGCAATCGGCCACTTCGGCATCGAGAAACTTTTGCCGGTGGCCGCAGGGATTGGCGGTGGGTCGGCCGATGCGGCAGCCGTCCTCCGCCTGATCCGCAACTCAAATCCGAAGCTTGCGCCTGAAATCGACTGGCTGGCGATGGCTGAGAGCCTCGGCTCGGACGTGCCCGTCTGTTTCCTCAACACGCCCTGCCACATGAGCGGGCGTGGCGAAATTTTGCGGCCACTGCACGCATTCCCGGCTCTTTCCGCCGTACTCGTCAATCCGCAAGTGCCCGTCCCTGCCGACAAGACCCGGCAGGTGTTCCAGCGCCTCGCCGCTCCTCACTTGCCTGCCGCTTCGACCGCCGCAGCCATGCCCATGGCGGCCGGCCCCGGTGCCTGGCTCGATCTGATCGTTGCCGCTGGCAACGATCTTGAAGCCCCCGCCGTGTCGGTCGTTCCGGATATCGCCGACGTGCTGACCGCGCTTCGTGCCCATGGCCTGACCCGACTTGCCCGCCTGTCCGGTGCGGGACCGACGTGCTTCGCCCTCACCGAGACAGCAGCCGACGCCGCAGCTTTGGCCGCCACGATCGCTGAAACCCATCCGACCTGGTGGGTCCGCGCCACGCAACTCCACTGATGCCGCGCCCAAAGCGTTGTGCTTTTCGCGCCTTGTATTGACCGCACGCGTCGGGTAGCGATTTGCGCCCACGCGACCTCTCGGACCCCATCATGACCATTGCGAAACCAGCCAACCAAACCCACGTCGCCGTCCTGATGGGCGGCTGGTCGGCCGAACGCGACGTATCACTATCGACCGGGCGCGAATGTGCCAAGGCGCTTGAAGGCGAAGGCTTCAAGGTTACGATCATCGACGCCGACCGCTCCGTCGCGACGACGCTGACCACCGTCAAACCCGACGTCGTCTTCAACGCGCT
>JANXYD010000366.1 GCA_025350265.1 Hyphomicrobiaceae bacterium
ACAGCACACACCCGCAGCTGCGCTGCGACGCTGCTTGACGCGGTCTCATCGTCCGTCCATGTGACCATTGTAAATGCGCTTTCTTTAGCCAGCCTCGTAAATATGCGTGGCGACATCGGCCGATGCTCGTCGCCGGATCGGCCCACAGGTAGCAGGTACCGTTTTCGTACGGCACGCATATTTACGAGGCTGGCTAAAGAAAGCGCATTTACAATGGTCACATGGACGGACGATGAGACCGCGTCAAGCAGCGTCGCAGCGCAGCTGCGGGTGTGTGCTGTTATAGCTCGCTGCTGGTGATCGGTTTAGTCCCTGTTTGGCGCTCCAGGCGGGTGATTGCGGCAGAGAAGTCTGCGACAAGTGCATCGAACGGGAGATCCAGGGCGGCACGACGCGCAACAACCACGCAATCCCATTCCATCAACGTCGCCGGTAGCTCGAGCGTTCGCAGGGCATGCGACAAACGCCGGCGCATGCGATTGCGCTCATGAGCCTGACCGATTTTCTTTGTAATGGTGAACCCAAAGCGCATCCGCGGCGGTCGTGGCGCATCGACGGCCGAGACGCGGCGTTTGCCCTCGATCAGAAACGCCTTGCCGGACCAGCGGATGCCACCGCGCAACCGCTGAAACTCCGCACGTCGCTTGAGCGTCAGAAGACGCCCAGTGTAGCGACGACCTGCCGGGTTGAGCTTCATGACAGCTCCATGGCGCGGAGTTACCGACTGGCTTCCGCGCCGGACCGTACTCAGCGCTTCCCGTTAAGCTGACAGACGCTTACGGCCCTTGGCCCGACGACGCGCCAGCACGTTACGACCACCAACGGTCGACATACGATGACGAAACCCATGACGGCGCTTGCGCACAATCTTGCTCGGCTGATAGGTGCGTTTCACGTCACAGGCTCCATCGCGTTCTGCGCAATTGTCGCCGGCACGCGGCTCAGTTGCGAACAATCTCAAGTTGCGGTTACGGCACCGATCGGTTCGCAAGGCCAATGGCTTTGCAGACCCGCGTCACGCTCATGACGATTCACCCTGGCATAACCAAAAAGGTTACCAAAGAATACCTTCGTCTCAAGCCAAAGCCGATCCGTATGGCTACGTTATAGTGGGCGACGCGGTGGACGTCAACGCTGCCTGCGGTTCATTTATGAAGAGCATAGGACGGCCTCATTGTCCGTTTGCCATCGCTAGACTAATTTGGTGTTCCATTTCGAGTTGACCCCAACGCGTGCGCAAGTCCGGTATGGTCAGACCAAACGTGTGGGGACGGCGATGAACTTTACGACGAAATTTCATTGCAGGGCTTGTAACATCACTGCAGCCTGAAACCGAGGCTCTTGGCCATGGCCGGCACCATTTCAAATTTTTTGCAACCGGCAGATATGGCGACGGCCGACGGTGGCCCGAAACCCGATGTAGGCAGCGCGGCGGTGGCGTCCAGTTCAGCTCTGTCGGAGGAGATGACAAAACTGGCTTGCCAGGCCGGTCGCGTGGGCGCGTGGCAGTTAAATTTGACCACCGGTGCATTGGAATTATCCAACTGCCTATTCGAGATTCTCGACATCGATCCGAGCGAGTGGGCTGGAACATTCGATGGCTTGTTTACTTATGTTCACCCTGACGATCGCGACGGCTTCCGCGCGCGTTGTGAAACCGCCTTCGCGGCCGCCACACACTTCGATCACCGTTTTCGGTTCACCGGAAAGCGCGGGACCAATTTGTGGCTGCAATCTCGCGGCGCGATCGTGCGTGATGAGACTGCCAAAGCAACGGCAGCCCATGGCGTGTTTATTGACGTCAGCGATCAGATGCGGGAGCAGTCCAGCGAAGAGCATTTGCGCCTGGCCACCGCAGCGGCCGCCATTGGCACATTTTCGATCGACGCGCGAACTGGCCTGGCGTTCTATTCGGCTGAGTTGACGGCGATGCTGGGCGTGCCGGGTGCCAAGGCCGTCAAACTGGAGCAAGCCTTTTCGCGCATACATCGCGACGATATGCAACGGGTCCAGACGCTTTACGCAGCGGCGCAAGATCCATCCGGCGACGGCCGCTTGCTGATGGATTTCCGGTTTGTCCGGCCGGGCGGCGAAATCCGCTGGATGACATGGAGCGGACAGGTCCTTTTTGAAGAGATGAACGGAGGGCGGGAAGCGGTGCGCATCATTGGTGCCTGCGTCGACATCACCGACCGCAAAACCGCGGAAGCCAATCTGTTGGCTTCGGAAGCACGGTATCGCTGTGTCGTTGAGGGATCGCTACAGGGAATCGTCATCCAGCAGCACGAGAAAATCGTCTACGCCAACTCGGCCATGGCTCGTATTTTCGGCTACGAGAATGCACACGACCTCATCGGACGCTCGACCTTTGATGACTTCATCGCCCCGGACGAACGTGCCGTGCTGCGTGCGCGAACCCGGGCCGCCATGCGTGGCGAGACAGTGCAACCGCATCCGGGTTGGCGCGGCTTCCGCCGGGATGGGCAGGAAATCTGGCTGAGCACCATGGCGCATTTTGCCGAATGGCAGGGTCAGCCGGCGGTGGTGTCGTTTTATCTCGATATCACCGAACGCAAGTCGGGCGAGCGCCGGCTGGCCGAGACCTTGCGATTGATGAAGGTCGCGTGCGCCGCAGGCCACATGGGAACCTGGCACTATAACTCGACCGAGAACACCCTCGACTATTCAGACGAAGGCCTGGCACTGCTGAGCATCGCCAAGACAACTTTCAACCGCGCCATTACCGACATCGAGAGCGTCGTCCACCCGGACGACATCAGCGCGCGTCGAAAGGCGATCGTGGAGGCCATCGCACGACGGCAAGACCTCGACATGGAATTTCGCGTGGTGAAGCCCGACGTCGGCATCCGGTGGGTGATGGTGCGTGGCCATGTCCTTCCGCATGCGCCTGGCAAGGCATTCGACGCATTGGGCGTCATTCTCGACATCACCGACCGGAAACAAGCTGAGGAACGCCAGCAAATCCTGATTCAGGAACTCGATCATCGCGTCAAAAACGCGCTGGCCAACATCCAGCTGGTGATCGAGCGATCGAGCGAACAATCGCATACCCTCGACGCCTTCAAATCGGTGCTGCAAGGGCGCGTGATGGCGATGGTGCAAACCCATACGCGACTGAGCCAAGGTAAATGGTCCGGCGTCAGCCTGGCCGACATCATCAACGATTCGCTCCAGCCTTTTGCCAGTGCAGGAAACAGTCGGATCGAGGGGCCGCCCGTCATCCTAAAGCCGTCCGCCTCGCAGGCGTTGGCGATGGCCGTTTTCGAATTAGCCACCAATGCGGCAAAATACGGTGCGCTTGGCCAGCCAGGTGGTATTGTCAGTGTGCGCTGGTCCTTGACACGCGACGGCACTCCCGCGAAGGCCGCAAAAACACTGGTGATAACTTGGACGGAGACGGTGCCCGTAAAAATCGCGCCGGCTTCTTCGCGCGGTTATGGCACCAGTGTCATCAAGGAACTAGTGCCCTACGAATTGAAGGGCAGCACCAGCACGTGGGAAATCAAGGCTGAAGGCGCTTACTGTCGGATTGAAATTCCAATCCGATTCCTGGTTACTTGATTGTGGGTTGCATGCTTTCACCAAAACCGGAACGACATTAGGAGCGACGCTGAGCGGCGACGCGGCGAAGAGCACCGATCAGCGCTGCGCCTCCGACCGGCTTGGAAAGTACCAAATCGACACGGGCTGCCACCGACGGGGTCACCGTATTGCCAGAGATGACC
>JANXYD010000242.1 GCA_025350265.1 Hyphomicrobiaceae bacterium
ACGGTCGGCTGTTATCTGCGTCGTCTTCGCAAAAAGCCGCATCGATGAAGCGCGCTGAACCCTGGGTCCTAGGCACAAGGCCTAGGAAGACAATAGTGGATACGATGTCGACTTTCTCGTCCTTAAGTTTTTTGCACCAAACGTTGTAATTCAAACTGCGGCACTACCAAGCTGGGGGGGGCGAGGCTTAAAACGCAAACTGGGCGTTGAGGTGGACGCTGCGTCACGTCATCTGATAGTCACCAGCATGACCAGCACGTCGCCACACGCAGATCTCACCAACTGGCGCACCCAGCCGCACAGCCGTTGGGCGTTTCACAACGTCGGTGATATCATACCCACCGCCGTGATCGCCGCCTCGCGGGTGCCGTGGGTTTTGCGCGAAGCCACGACCGCGTTGGAGGGCTTCGTGCTGACGTTGCCCGCTGGCGGCGGCATGAGCCTCGATCGTTTTCTGCAAGCGACGGCCACCGACGCCATCGTCGTGCTGCATGACGGGCAAATCGTGTTCGAGACCTATGCGAACGGCACGACGCGGACGACACCCCACATTCTGATGTCCGCCACCAAATCGGTGGTCGGCCTGCTCGCCGAAATCCTTGCGGCCAAGGGCGTGTTGCGGACCGATGCGCTGGTCTCTGACTATGTGCCCGAGATCAGCAAAAGTGCCTATGCCGGCGCGACGATCCGCCATCTGCTGGACATGCGCACGGGATTGCTGTTCAGCGTTGCCGACCTCAAAGCCTACAGTGCCGCAACGCAATGGGAGCCGCTTGAGCCGGGCGCAGCGCCAACGGGTTTTGCGGACTTCTTCGGCGAATTGAGAGGCAAAAGCAGCGGTCACGGCGGCCCGTTCAAATACCTGTCAGCGAATACGGACTTGCTGGGCTGGGCGATCGAGCGGGCGGCCGGCCAGACGATCGCGACCCTCATCGGCACGCATCTATGGCAGCCGCTGGGAGCTGAAACCGACGCGGCGATCACGCTGGACCGCAATGGCCTGGCGCGGTGCACGGGAGGGCTGTGTGCCACGGCCCGCGATCTGGCTCGCCTCGGCCAACTGCTGGTCGAGGGCGGGGCGCGCGCTGGCAAAGCGGTCGTGCCCGCTACTGTCATCGACGACATCGTGGCTAACGCCGACCGCACCGCCTGGCGCGATGGCGAGTGGGGCAAGAGCTTCTCCGCACTCGCCCGCCAGATGGCCTACCGCAGCGGTTGGTACCTGATCGACGACGAACCCCAAACCCTGTTCGCGATGGGCATCCACGGCCAGAACCTGTTCGTCGATCGCGCCAACCGGATGGTGATCGCGAAACTGTCGTCGCAAGCCGACCCGATCGATTTTCAGGCCATCGGCCTGACGCACATGGCCGTCGCGGCGTTTCGGCGCTGCCTGACGGCGCGTGCGTGAAGCCAACCGGCTACACGCCGGTTGTATATCGCTGGTTGGTTGGTTAGAGACGCGTGAGGGAGCCCACCAGCATGGTCAAGTCCACCAAACGCGCGAAGCATCCGGCCACGCGCGTTGACGGCATCCTGCCAGCGCAAACGATCCGGCAGTTGATGGCAGATGGCGCGCTGACGCTGGCGCGCCCTTTGGGCGAACGCCAACTGCAGCCGGCGTCGATCGATCTGCGGCTGGGCGCCAAAGTCTACCGGGTGCGCGCCAGTTTCTTGCCGGGCCCTGGCAACACCGTCGCGTCCAAGCTGGATGATCTGAAGCTGCATGAAATCGACCTGTCGGTGCCGGCGGTGCTTGAAACCGGCTGCGTCTACATCGTGCCGCTGCTGGAACGACTGTCGCTACCGCTGGGGATCGCCGCCACCACTAATCCGAAATCGTCGACCGGCCGGCTTGATGTGTTCACTCGCGTGATCGCCGACGGCTCGGGTGCCTTCGATCAGATCGCTGCCGGTTACAAGGGTCCGCTCTACGCCGAGATATGCCCACAGACGTTCCCGATTCTCGTGCGCGAAGGTTCCACACTTTCGCAGATCCGGTTCCGCTTGGGACAACCGATCGAGACCGACGCCGAACTCGCGCGCCTCCAGCTCGACAGCAAACTGGTGACCGGCGGCGTTGAGAACATCGAGCACGGCCTGGCGCTGTCGGTCGACCTTGAGGGCGACGCCAAAGGCCTCGTCGGCTACCGCGCCAAGCGGCACACCGGCATCGTCGATGTGGATGCGCCAGGCAGTTGTGCCATCGCCGACTACTGGGAGCCAATCCATGTCGAGCCGAAGCGGCCGCGCAGCCACAGGCTGATCCTCGACCCCGACCAGTTTTATATTCTCGCGTCAAAGGAGGCCGTGCATGTGCCGCCGACGCACGCCGCAGAAATGATGCCGTTCAATCCGCTGGTAGGCGAATTTCGCGTGCATTATGCGGGTTTCATGGATCCGGGTTTCGGCCATGCGCCGGCGGGTGGCGGTGGCGCGCGGGTGGTGCTGGAAGTGCGTTCGCATACCGTGCCGTTCATTCTCGAACACGGCCAGATCATCGGGCGGCTGGTTTATGAGCGGATGACCGAAGTGCCGGATATCCTCTACGGCCGCGATCTCAAGAGCCACTATCAGGGCCAGCATCTCAAGTTGTCGAAGCACTTCAAGTGACGCGGCTGTCCCCCGCTTACCCACCGGCGATCATCGGCAGGATGTGCACGTCGCTGTCGGGGCCGATTTCCTGGAACAGGGCGTCCTGATAGATCTGCCCGTCGATGGCAACGGCGACGCCGGCCTCCAGATGCGGGGCCAGTGCGGGAAATTTTTCGCTCAGCAGACGCAACAGTCGCTGCACCGTTGATGCCTCGATTTCGAGCGTGCGCATGCCGTCGGTAAATTGGGTGAGCTGGGTGATGAGGGTGACGTGGGCCATCGCTGAAACCGTTGCGGATGTGGAGTGGAACGTGAACGCAGCAGGCGGCATAAACCGGCATAAATCGATTGTCGGCCGTGCCCACTTCGGCCATGCTGGTCTTTCAACCAAGGAGGAGAATACCATGATTTCACGACTTTTGATCGGTGCTGCGCTGACGGCTGTGGCGGCCTTGCCCTTGCTTGCGACCACGGCATCGGCGCAGACCGCACCTGCCGCCGTCACCGCGGGTGCCAACAATATCAAGCGCACGCCGCTGCAAAAGGCCGACGTCGCCGGCACCAATTACGAGGCAGTCACCGCCATCGCCGAGATCGTGCCGAGTGTCATGATTGGCAAGCATACCCATCCCGGCAGCGAAAACAGCTACGTGCTGGAAGGCGACATTGTGCTGATGGTGACCGGCCAGCCCGAGCGCGCGCTCAAGGCCGGCGAGAGCTTCACAATTCCGGCGGGCGTGCCGCACGATGGCAAGACCGGCCCCAACGGCGCCAAGATCATTGTCACCTACGTGGTCGAGAAGGGCAAACCGCTGGCCTCGCCGGCACCCTGAGCGATCGCTCAAAGGTCGCTTTCGCATATCCATGAATGGGATAGGGGGCAATTCTGCGCTCAGCCCCCTACCTCCCGCCGCGATTTAACCCTATTGTGGCTGCTGGTAGGCCCTGGCGTCCGTTCGACTTATCCCCGTGTCCGTTTTCGGTGGTATCATTCCAGCATGACCACACCGCTTCCATTCCGTCCGGCGCCCCCTGGTATCGTGCTGCCAGCAGCCGAGCGAAAATTCGAGCGCAAGGTGCGCTTTTCGAAAGCGGCTGTCCTGCTGGAGGCGATGTGGCCACGACTGTGGCTGCTTATCGGGCTGGCGCTGGTGTTCATTGCAACCTCGCTGGCGGGGCTGTGGGGGAACCTGGCTGAGACGCCGCACATGCTGGTGCTGGCCGTTTTCGCGCTTGTAGCTTTCGGAATTCTTATCAGTCTGGTGCGCGTCCGGGCGCCCGATCGCGAAACTGCGATCCGGCGCATGGAGCAACGTTCGGGCGTGTTGCACAGGCCGGCCTCGGCGTATGAAGACAGCGTCGCCGCCGCATCCGATGATCCGGTGGTGGCGCATATCTGGGCCCAGCATAAGCTGCGGCTGGCCGACGCCATCGGCCGCTTGCGCGTGGGGGCGCCGTCGCCGCGCGCCGACCGCAGCGATCCGTTTGCGTTGCGCGCGCTGGCGCTGCTCGGCGTGATCACATTGACGCTGCTTGTCGGCGACGCCGCTAGCGACCGGCTGGCCGCCGCCTTCAGGTTCGGCCCGCTCGCCAAATCGATCGATGCGCGGCTCGACGCATGGGTAACGCCACCCGCCTACACCAACAAGGCACCGCTGATGCTGGCGGATGGTGCGCGCGGGCTGGCTGGCTTGAAGGTGCAAGGCAACGGGCCGTCGGAGGTCCCGGCCAACAGCCTGCTGTTCGTGCGTACGTCCGGCGGCATCAAAAACCTGGCGCTGGAAATTATTCCGGATGCACCCGCGGGTGGCATCGCACCGAAACCAACCCGGGTCGAACTGCCTAAGGCGGAAGCACCGGCGGTGACGGACAAGGGCGTGACCGTGCCGTCAGCCGTCGTCGAGAGCGATTCTGCGGAGTTAAAAACGGAACTGAAGACCAACGGCACCGTGCGCGTGCTTTCCGGCAGCGTCGAATTGGCGCGCTGGGCGTTCAACGTGACGCCGGACAATCCGCCCAAGGTCTCGTTTACGCGCGAGCCCGAGCGGACGCTGCGCGGATCGCTGCGGATCCTCTACAAGGTCGAGGATGATTATGGCGTAGCATCGCTGGAGGGCCATGTCGCCCGCATCCTCGACAAGGCCGATACGTCGGCGAATGCCTGGGCGCGGCCGGTCAAGATCAAAGGCCCGCGCCCGCCCTACGAGCGGCCGCCACAGTTCACGATCCGCCTGCCGCAAAGTTACGCAAAGCAGGCGACCGGCGTCAGCCTGCATGAAATCGGCGATCATCTGTGGGCCGGGTTACCCGTGACATTGACCTTGGTGGCAAAGGACGTCGCCAACCAGACCGGCAAATCCGAGGCGCGCAAGATGGTGCTGCCGGCGCGGCAGTTCTCAAAGCCGCTGGCGCGCGCAGTGGTGGAGCAGCGGCGCGCGCTCGCCGACGATCCCCGCCAGCGGCCATTGGTGCTGCAGGCGCTTGATGCGATCACCCTCGAACCCGAGACCGGCATCGCCGACCTCAACGTTTACCTGGGGTTGCGCTCGGTTTACTGGCGGTTGACGAACGATGCGTCTCGCGGCGTCCGCAACAGTGCCATCCGTCAACTCTGGCAGATTGCATTGCGCATCGAGGACGGCTCGCTGTCAGATGCCGAACGCGCGCTGAAGGCGGCGCAGGACAAGCTGTCGAAGGCGCTCGAAGATGGTGCCAGCGACGAGGAGATCAAGCAGCTGATGCAGGAACTGCGTCAGGCTATGGCCAAGTTCATGGAGGAGCTATCCAAGCAAGCCGAAGGGCGACCGCCGCAGGATATGCAGGGCATGGACCCTAGCCAGATGATGAGCCAAAAAGACCTCGAGCAGATGATGCAGAACCTCGAGAATATGGCGCGCTCCGGCAATCGCGACCAGGCGCAGCAGATGTTGTCGGAGTTGCGCGACCTGATGGATCGCTTGCAATCCGGCCGCATGGCGGGGCAGCAGGGCCAAGGCGGACAGGAGGGCCAGAAGTTGATGAACGAACTCGGCGAACTGCTGGGTAAGGAGCAACAGCTCCTCGACGATACCTTCCGCGAACAGAACCAAGCTGAAGCCGGAGACCAAGGCGATCAAGGCGACCAGGGCCAACAAGGACAGCAGGGACAAGGGCAGGGTCAGCAAGGGCAACGCGGCCAGCGCGGGCAAGGACGCGAAGGCCAACAGGGCCAGCAAGGTCAGGGCCAGCAGGGCGGCAATCGTGGGCAAGGACGGCAGCCCGGCCAGCAGCCGGGCCAGGGACAATCACCGGGACAGGGCATGGGGCAAGCGCCCGGCCTCGGCGACCGCCAACAGGCGCTGCGCGATATGCTGGGTCGGCTACAGAACGGCATGGGGCAGCAGGGCATCGACCCACCCAGCCAATTCGGCGAAGCCGGTAAGGCCATGCAAGAGGCCGAGAAAGCCTTGCGCAATGGTGACCTCAACGGCGCGTCGGAAGCCGAGGGCCGCGCCCTCGATCAGTTGCGCCAAGGCGCGCGCTCCATGGCTGAGCAAATGATGAAGCAGCGCAATCAGATGGGCCAGGGGCAAGGCGGCCAATCCGGCCCGCGCGGACCCCTCGATCCGCTCGGCCGCGCACCAAGCGCTACCGATGGTTCCGATCCCGGTACGGGCGTAAAAGTGCCTGATCAGATCGACGTGCAGCGCGCGCGAGAGATCCTCGAAGAACTCCGCCGTCGCTTGGGTGAAAGCACCCGCCCGGCATTCGAATTGGAGTATCTGGAGCGGTTGCTGAAGCAGTTTTGACGTCGGTCGCTGACAAAAAATTCCCCTGAAGTGCGAACACTCCAGGGGAAGTCTTTCCTACTTAAGGTCAATCAAGCCAGCGACGATCAGGCCGACGCTTCAATCTGCTTGGATTGCCGCGCGTTATCACCGCTGCCGATTGAAATGGTGCGTGGCTTCAGGCGTTCCGGCACGTTGCGGATGAGATCGACGTTGAGCAAGCCGTCCTTCAGATCGGCCGACCTGACCTCGACGTGGTCGGCAAGCTGAAACCGGCGCTCGAACGCGCGCGTCGCGATACCCCGGTGCAAGAATTTCCGTTCCTTTGATTCTGCAGATCTCGAGCCGGTCACGGTGAGGGCATTTTCCTTGACCTCGATCTTGATCTCGGAGTCGGCAAAACCGGCGACGGCCATCGTGATGCGATACTCGTTGTCGCCGAGACGCTCGATATTGTAGGGAGGGAAAGTGGTCGGCTCCGTTTCCAGACCGGTCGCGCTGTCGAGCATCTGCACGAGACGGTCGAAGCCAACGGTCGAGCGATAGAGGGGAGCTAAATCAAACGGACGCATATAAGTTCTCCTTGAGAAGCAACTTTGGATTTATCCGCCCTGAAGGGCCGGATGGTTCAGAACCCGCACCCTCGAAAGGCGTGCGGTGACATAAACTTAGGGCCGACGGCGCGGCATTCAAGGCCGGCTCGCCACAAAATTCACATTTTGTGGAACGTCGCGGTCACACAGCCGTTTCGCGCCGGCAACACGCTGCCAATATTTGCTTTTTTGATGAACCAACCGATGGCATCAGCGCGTTCTTCAGGTAGCGTTCATCGGATGGCCGCTTAGATGCCTGAACTGCGCAAGCCACGGGAGGGAGACCCAGCTTGCACGACCTGCGCCGCGCAAAGCAGGTCCGCATAGGAAGATCGTCATGACCCTGCCTGCCCCTCGTTGTCTCGCAATTGCCTTTGGTGCTCTGGTTATCGCTGCGGGATCGGCGATAACTGCGAATTCGGCTTCGGCCGCCGACCTTTACGGCGACGACGCACCGCCCCCGCGCAGTTCCGCCTACGACGACCCGCGCTATGCCGATCTTTACGGACAGGCACCGCGGCGCATCGAAACCTATCGGTCGGAAAGCTATCGCGAACGCGAGTATGAGGCGGCACCGCCTGCGCCGCGCGCCTATGCTTATGGTGATGCCTATGGTGATCGCTTTGCCGGACGCCGCAGCGGGTGTGCTTCCAAGGATGAAATCAGCGGTCGACTGGAAAGCAATGGCTGGCGCGGCTTTCACAACCCGCAAGTGATCGACCGAGACACCGCCACTGTCGATGCGCAACGTCCCAACGGCCGGCCGTTCCGGCTCGAAGTCGATCGCTGCAATGGTACTATTCTCGCCGAACGCCCGCTCGACCGTCCCCGTTACAGCGATAGTGGCGAGGGCTATTATGGCGGTTATGGCCGGCGTCCGTTGCGCTCGTATTGAATAGCACTGCGTCGCGGCCTGCTTGCTTGCTGCACTATTGCGCTGAGCGCATAGTGTGGCCGGGAGGCGGATTGGCGTCCCATGTATCGTCGACAGCAGGAGCCATTAATGTACAACGCGATTGGGGGATGGTGTGCACCCAAGCTGCGGACGACGGCAGCCCTGTATGCGGCGATGTTCACTGTGCTCGTGCAGTTTGGCGCAGCGTCCGCTCAATCGAGCGCGCCGGACCAGCGACCTTACGACGACAAGCTGCTGAGGCTGTCGGAAATACTCGGCGCTGTGCATTTTCTGCGCGAGTTATGTGGCGGCAACGATGCGATGCTATGGCGTGACCGGATGAACGAGTTGATGGACGCCGAGGCGTCGTCGGCGCTGCGGCGTGTGCGTTTGACGCGCTCGTTCAATGCCGGTTATCGCAGCTACAGCCGCACCTACACAGCCTGTACGCCGACCGCGCAGTCGGCCATCACAAAGTTCATGAGCGAGGGTGCCGAACTCGCTGAAGCGTTGGTGAAAACGCCATGAGCGAACAAGGTTAGTTAGAAGTGAATTTACGCTGAATTGTAGTTGCACGCACCCAACACAGATTGCGTGATAGATGCTCCAGCACACGTCGCCGAAGCGTCATTGCACGCGCGCGACAGGAGGCACGACCATGCGTGGGCTGGGACTTCAAGGCAGTACTGATGACAGCCTCAAAGCATTGCAATTCATCCTCGACGCCTGGGAAGAAGGCACAGGGTCGGGCATTCCGCCGGAATTGATGGCGTATGCGGCCCTTTATACCGCGCTTACCGATCTGGTCGGTAATTATGGCGAGGACCATGTGTCGACGCTGGTCGAGGGATTGCGCAATCGGGTCATCGGCGGTGAATTCACCGTCTGCGGACGGACGCAGTAACACAGCGGTTCAGACGTCATCACATCCGAAACAGCCCAGATCGCTTGAGGATCATCTCGCCGATCAACAGGCTTCCAAAGGCGATCAGCACGAGCCCTGCCCACTTCCCCAGGCGTGCCATCCGTTCCTCGTCGAGCGTATGGCGGATGCCGCTGATAAGCCGCGATACCACCAGCCAATAGATGAAGCTGCCGCCCATGATCGCCGCCACCATTAGCAAGGCATCGACGTACCCCTCGATTTCAACGAACGACGAGACGCCGCCGAAAATGGCGATCAAACCGAGCACAGCACCGGGGTTGGTGATGGTGAGCAGGAAAGTCTGCGGAATGTCCCACACGTAGTCGCCCAAAGTCGCGTCGGCGGCGTCCTGGGCGGAGGCGAACTCCGGCCGTGTGAAATAAAGTTTTGCACCGGCGAAGATCAGCGCCAGCCCGCCGACAATCTGGATCAGTGTGCGATAGTTGCGGATGGCACCGGAGATGGCGTTGACGCCCAGCGCCGCCCCGAGAGCGATCGTGCCATCGCCCAGCATGATGCCGAGGCCAGCGGCCATACCGCCGAAGAAGCCGCGCTCGACGGCACGCTGTAAACCAAGGAGATTGACTGGCCCGATCGGCAGCGCCAGCAGCACGCCGACGAACAACCCGATGGGTACGATCAGAGGGTAGTGAATATACGACATCGCTGCGTCATGCCGCCCATGCGCTCGGCGCGCGCAGAGACAGCGCAGCAGTGATTTGACCAGCGGGCGCGACAGAATATGACAAATTTCCCTCACCCGATCCAACGTCGCCGGGCGCGCCATTTTTCGAACACAGATCAGGACAAACTCCGGTCGACAACGACCGAGGCAGCAAGAGACCGATGATCGTCCGCACGCGACACCTTGCGTTAGGTCTACTGGTGAGCGCCGGGCTTGTCCATGCAGCTTATTCGACAACATTCGTGCGACGACAGGTGAATGCAGGGGATTGTGCGACGGGGACCAGGGGGGATGCCATCGCGCCGGCAGCCGCCGTACGACAGCAACTGGCCGCCGTCGATCGACCCGAACGCGCCCTGCCGGCGGCCGTCTCCGGCACGCGCGACGCGATACTGGAAGCCGTGCAATCGGGCCATCTGGAAGACCTGCAAGCGGCCTTGGATCTCAACGAATTGAAGCCGGAATTGGCCGATGCCCCGGTGCCGGACCCGATGGTGTTCTGGCGCGCAGTCTCTGCCGACGGTAACGGTCGCGATATCCTAGCGGTAATCGGCGTGTTGCTCGATCTACCGCACGCCATTACGCCGCTTGGCAAGGATCCGGAGAACACCAGCCTTTACATCTGGCCGGCGTTCGCCGACCGGCCGCTGGCACAACTGACGGTCGAGGAAACGGTGCAGCTTGAGCATCTTGAAACGGCGCAGAAAATTGCCGTGATGCGGGTGGCCGGCAAATATACGGGTTGGCGACTGGTTATCGGTGCCGATGGCGTCTGGCATTCGTTCCGCCGCTACGATTGACGTCGTAGCCGCAGGCGCGCGATGATAAGAAGTCGGTTGATGGCACGTAGCTTGTGTGGGCCTTCGCGAGCGGCCACGCCCATTTGCGGGGAATGCCGACATGCGTGTCGAACACCTGATGTCGCGGCGTGTCGACGCGTTGCTAACCATACCGAGCGACGCCCGATGCGCTGGCGCGTCGGTATGGCTATCAGCAGGCGTTATCCAATTGTGTGGAGCGCCACCCACGTCAGCTTAACGACACAGTTGCGGGGTCTTATCGTTACCCCGGCATCCACGATCAACATCTTGCAACCTTTGGAGATTCGCATGCGGCGTTTGGGTCTGGTGATATTGGCTTCTCTGCTCGGGGTGCCGCCTGCGCTCGCACAAAGCCGGGATTGGGTGCCGTGGCGCGAATACGGCGGCGGACCGTCGTATGCCTACCCCGGCTCGTCGTCGCAGGCGCGCCCGTACGACGCACCGCGCCCGCAGCGCAACCGCCCCGTGCGCGCTTCCGACGACGACGACGACGATTACGGCTCGCCGTTCGCGTCCCCCGGGGGGCAGGTGCCCTATCGTAAGTCCACCGTGCAATATCCCGCCGTTCTCCAGGGCGGTGCGCGGCCGGATATTTCGCCGCAGGCGCCCCAGACCGTCGCCTTCCGCCAAGGCTTCAGCCAAGGATCGATCGTCATCGATACGAGCGCACGGGCACTTTATTACGTGCTCGGCAACGGCAGCGCCTATCGCTATCCGATCTCGGTCGGCCGCGAAGGCTTCAGCTGGAAAGGCACCGAGAAGATCAGCCGCGTAGCTGCCTGGCCGGATTGGCATCCGCCAGCTGAAATGCGCGAGCGCGATCCGAAGTTGCCGGAAGTGATGACGGGGGGCGTCAACAACCCGCTTGGTGCGAAGGCGCTGTATCTCGGCAATTCGCTCTATCGCATTCACGGCACCAATGACGCGAAAAGCATCGGCTATGCGGCATCGTCGGGTTGCTTCCGCATGATGAACCACCACGTGTTGCATCTCGCGACGCTGGCCGGGCCGGGTACGTCGGTGACGGTGCTCACGCACTTGCCCAGGTCGAACGCGGTCAGCTCAGGACCGCAGACGCCTAGCAGCACCATAAGGGTAAAGCAGGCAAGCTGAACCGAACCACGTCAATCGACGGCCGCCAAGTTGTATCGATCGATTACCCCGGCACCGTCGCGTGCCGGGGTTACTCGGCCGCTTTTAAGTTCGGTGTGGTGCGAACGATCAAACGCTCCCGGCCCGCTGGTCGGTTCTGTTTCTTCGGAGGCATCTCGACTGCCGAAGAACTTGGCGATCAGGACACTTGCCGATGACGCGTCTCGATGTGGCAATGGTCGCGCGCGGATTGGTGCCCACACGTTCGCGGGCGCTGGACTTGATCCGGCGCGGGTTCGTCAGCGTCGGCGGCGTCGTCGTAACCAAGGCCGGGCATAACGTGGGCGACACTGTCGCCGTGCTGCTTGCCGGCGACACGCCAGAGTACGTGTCGCGTGGTGCTGAAAAGCTCGCGGCGGCGCTGGATCATTTCGGCTTTGATCCCAGCGGATTGCGAGCTGCCGACATCGGTGCGTCGACGGGTGGCTTCACGCAGGTGCTGCTGGCGCGCGGGGCGGCAAGCGTTACCGCCGTCGACGTCGGCCGCGCGCAGCTGCATGACCTGATGCGCGCCGATCCGCGCGTAACGGTTCTTGAAGGCCGTGATGCGCGCACGCTTGTTCAGGCCGACTTCGCAGGCCCGGTCGAGGCTATCAGCGCCGACGTCAGCTTCATCTCGCTTGAAAAGGCCATGCCGGCGGTGCTGGCCCTGGCGCAGCCGGGCGCGTGGCTGGTGGCGCTGATCACGCCGCAGTTCGAGGTGGGCCGCGACAACGTAGGCAAGGGCGGCATCGTCCGCGACGAGCATGTGGCGGCGGCGACCGTGCCGCGCATCGCCGCTTGGCTTAAGGCTTCCGGCTGGCGCGTCGACGGCACCATGCCTTCACCCATCACCGGCGGCGACGGCAATCATGAATTTTTGATTGGCGCGCGCAAAGCGGCTACAGAGCGGTCATGACCGATTTTGAGACCGACCCAAGCCACCTGATCATCACGCGCCTCGGACGCGACGGCGATGGGGCTGCCGACACACCGACCGGCCCGGCTTTCGTGCCCGATGCGCTGCCGGGTGAGACCTATGCCGTGGGCGGCGACGGCGTTGCGCAGCGCTTGGGCGCGGCATCCCCGGATCGCATCGAGCCCCCGTGCCGGCATTTCGGCAGCTGCGGCGGGTGCGCGGTTCAGCACATGGGCGCGGACCTTTATCGAAGCTGGAAAAACGACCTGATTCGTTCCGGCTTTCAGATGCAAGGCATCGATATCGAACAGGCCCCGCTGTTTGTCGCCGATGCGCATTCGCGCCGGCGCGCCGCGCTCTCAGCCGTCGTCACCGCCAACCGCGTGCTGCTCGGTTATCATGCGCGGCGCAGCCACACCGTCATCGACCTCGGTGAATGCCCGGTGCTGGCTGATCGCATTACCACGGCACTTCCGGCGCTGCGCGAAATCACCCGGCAGATCGTCGGGGCGGGGCTGAAACAGGGCAAAGCGGTCGAACTGCGGGTCGAGGTCGCCGATCTCAGCGGCGGTCTCGACGTCACCGTCAGCGGCAGCGACGCACCGCCGACGATGCAGTCGGCAGCCCAACTCGCCATTCTGGCACGGCGGGCGGGCTTGGCGCGGTTGACGGTCGAGGGCCTCACGGTGTGTTCCGAGCGCGCTCCACAACTTGTCACGGAAGCCGGCTGCATCGTGCCGCCGCCGGGCGCATTCTTCCAAGCGGTGGAAGCGGCCGAGCGCCACATGGCTGGGTTGATCATCGCCGGGGTCGGCAAGGCGAAGCGCTTGGCCGACCTTTATTGCGGCTCCGGCACGTTCACTTTGCCGCTGGCCCGGCGTGGGCGAGTGCTGGCTGTTGACAGCGATAAGGCAGCGCTGGCTGCGTTGACTGTCGCGAGCCGCTTTGCGGCCGGCCTGAAGCCTATTCAGACCGTGTTGCGCGATCTGGCGACCGAACCGTTGTCGCCGCTCGAGTTGGCCGGCGTGGATGCTGTGGTGATCGATCCGCCGCGCGCCGGGGCCAAGGCACAATGCGAAATGATCGCGCGCTCGAAAATACACACGGTTGTCGCCGTCTCATGCAATCCGGCGACCTTGGCGCGCGATTGCCGCATCCTGATCGACGCTGGCTTTTCCATGGGGCCTGTGCACGGCGTCGATCAGTTCCTGTGGTCGCCGCATGTCGAGGCCATCGTGACGCTCGTGCGCAAGCGGTAACAGGATCGGGTTTGTTCGTCGTCGCTCAATTGTTGCGCTGCGATGTCGAAGCAAACTGGCGAGCGGCCGCTTTGCGCGCTTGCCGGGCGGGGCCGATGATATGATATAACACTTGAGCCGGGCGGCGGCGTTCAATCGCCCCCAGCCTACCGGCCCAGGAAACACAAGCGATGCGACGACACGAGCTGACCAACCCCGCCGCTGCACACACAGACGGCGCATCCCATGATCACGCGGTTTGCATCGACGCATTGCTCGACCGCGCCAAGCATAGCTTTGGCGAAAAGGGTCTCAAGCTCACCGCCCTGCGACTGCGTGTGCTGGAAGAAATTGCCGCCTCGCACGATGCTGTGGGTGCCTACGACGTGTTGGAGCGATTGGCGGCGCGCAGCGGTGGCAAGGTGGCTCCGATTTCGGTCTATCGTGCCATCGAGGCGTTGCGCGAGGCCGGCGTGGTCCACCGTCTGGAAAGCCGTAACGCGTTCTTCGCCTGCCACGCGCCGCACCTCGGGCGGCACGGCCACATGGCGTTGGTGTGCGATAAGTGCGCCGAGGTCGTCGAGGTGGAGGCGCCCGACTTTCACGCGTCCTTGCAGCGGGCTGGTCGGGATCGCGGCTTTGCGGTCACGTCGGCGATCGCGGAAGGTTTTGGTGTGTGCGAAGTCTGCCGAGCCGAGGCAACCAAACCGGCGCACGAGGAACAATCGTGAACAAATTCAGCGATACCGCACGCGCGGTGCATAGGTCTGGCGGGTTTCATGCGTCCCACAGCAACGACGACCATGACCATGACCACGATCAGTTCAGTCCGGTGCTGCCGCATCGCGCGGACGCACTGGTCAGCGGCCGCCACATCGGCTTGGTAAAAGGCACACGCCGTATTCTCGACCATGTCGATATCGATATTCTGCCAGGTGAGATCGTCACGCTGATTGGGCCCAATGGCGCGGGAAAGACGTCGCTGGTGCGGTTGCTGCTGGAGATCGAACGCCCCACCAGCGGCGTCATCGAACGGCAACCGGGGCTGGTGGTGGGGTATGTGCCACAACGTTTCGACATCGACCGCGCCATTCCTATGACCGTCGAGCGATTTCTGATGCTGTCGAGCGAGGTCCGCGATGGCAGCGCGCGCGCAAATGCGCTGGCCGACGTCGGCGCGCCGCAATTGGGAGATCGCCAGTTCAGCGAACTATCGGGCGGCGAATTGCAACGGGTTCTTATCGCTCGCGCGCTGCTGCGCAATCCACGTCTGCTGGTGCTCGACGAGCCGGTGCGCGGGGTGGATTTCGCGGGCGAAGCCGAACTTTACATGCTGATATCGAAATTGCGCACCGAACGTGGCATGGGCGTTCTGCTGGTCAGCCACGATCTCCACGTCGTGATGGCGCAAAGCGACAAGGTGATCTGTCTCAACCGTCACGTCTGCTGTTCGGGCGTGCCGGGTTCAGTCGCCCAGCATCCTGAATATGCTCGGCTGTTTGGCCCGCAGGCGGCGCGTGCCCTCGGCGTCTATACTCATGTGCACGATCACAGGCATGGTTTGTCGGGCGATACCGAAACCACTGATACGACCGTACGCCGCGACACGCTGACGTGATGATTTGGAATCGGAATCACACGAGAACCATTTTCGCGATCAGGACACTAGTTCCATGAACGAACCTTTCATGCTGCGCGCGCTCGCGGCCGG
>JANXYD010000369.1 GCA_025350265.1 Hyphomicrobiaceae bacterium
CGTCGCAGGTTGACGTTATCCTCGGCAATCTCGAAGACGCCGTGCCTCTCGACCAGAAGGAGAACGCGCGCAAGGGTTTCATCGCGATGGCGCGCGACAACGATTTTGGCCAGACCGGTTTGTGGACGCGCATCAACTGCCTCAACTCGCCGTGGATGCTTAATGACGTCATCGACATCGTTGCGAGCGTTGGTAACAAGCTCGATGTCATCATGCTGCCAAAGGTCGAAGGCCCATGGGATATCCACTATCTCGATCAATTGCTGGCGCAGCTCGAAGCAAAGCATGCTGTCAAAAAACCGATCCTCATTCACGCCATTCTGGAAACTGCGGAGGGCGTCAACAACATCGAAGCCATTGCTGCCGCGTCACCGCGCATGCACGGCATGAGCCTCGGTCCTGCTGATGGAACATGCGGCTCGTGCCCTCTCCCGCATCCGCCAGTACGCCATAACTGGGATGACCACCACCAACGCGCGTCGTCTTCATCCCGCGTGACGCGGCAAGATCGGCTGGGCCGAGACTCATGCCGTGCATGCGCGGGCTGGCACCAGCGATTTCGGCGACATTCTTTACGCCTTCGGCGGTTTCCAGAATGGCGTGGATAAGGATCGGTTTGCCAATCTTATGCTTGGCTTCCAATTGCGCCAGCAATTGATCGAGATAGTGGATATCCCACGCGCCCTCGACCTTGGGCAACATGATCACGTCAAGTTTATCGCCAGCCGCCGGCACGATTTCAAGAATATCGTCGAGGCCCCAGGGCGAGTTCAGGCAGTTGATGCGCGTCCACAGGCCGGTGTGGCCGAAGTCATTCTCGTGCGCCATCTTGATGAAACCGGCACGCGCCGCTTCCTTCTGCTCCATCGGGATTGCGTCTTCGAGATTGCCGAGCACCACATCGACCTGGCTGATCATCTCTTTGACGCGGCCGCGCAGCTTGTCGTTCTGCGGCGGCACGAAGTGGATCATGCGCTCAAGCCGCACTGGTAAGGTACGCAGCGGATCGGGGGCACCGATAGCGAGCGGGGTGTAGAATTTTTGCGGCGTGCGGGATGTTGTCATGAAGCGTGTATCGCCATTAACATGTAGTTGGGTCAAGCGCTTGCGCGACCCAACTCTCGATCGGACAAATAGACTGTTGGGTCGCACGAACGCGTGACCCAACCAACAAGATTCGGTGAAGCATCAGAACCACTTCGGCTGCCAGGCGTGCAGAACTTGGCGCACGAGATCCGGCGCGATCAGATAGGCGATGCCGGCGACAATGGCGGCGGCAACCACCAACAGCGCGGTCAAACCGTTGAGCGGCGCGTTATAGCTGAGGCCGGTGCCAGGAATGCCGACGGTGACGGTGCGCTTGCCGGACGTGCCGACGTTGACCGTCGCGCCATGCCCGCCAAGGCTGGTCGAGACGCCGGACTTCGAAACGTTCAAGCGAACGCCCGGAAAGATGGAAAAGATCTTGCGAAAGCGCAGGCCCATGGGAAGCTCCTTGGTCTCGATCGGCAGGCTCTGCCGTCTGATAGTCGGGAACCAGCCCTATATGATAGGCTTTTCCCGTGTTTCTACAACTGACGCGGACAAAGTTGCTCTTATTCTGCTGGTAAACTGATTCCTGAGCACATACTTGCCCGCCGATGCAGTAATTCAGTTTGTCCGCAGGTTATAATCCTCAGCGATCCCGGCGACCGATGCCGAACCAGCCGCCGACCTTGTCCTTGGCGGTGCCGAGTTTATCCGTCACGCTGCCGGCAATCGAGTTGAGCGCCAATACGCGTTCATAGGCACCGATGGTCACGATTTCTTCGCCATACTTGGCCGCATTCTCGCTATCCCCAGCGATCAGGGCCGCGCGCTCATCCCGCGTCAGCGGGCCGACGCGCGCCATCGGCGGGCGGATCAAGGTCCGCTGCACCATCGACGGTTCGCCCTTGTCGCGCAGCGTGGACACCAGCGCCTCACCGACGCGCAGTTGCTGGATCGCCTGCTCGGTGTTGATCTCGGGATTTTTTACGAACGTCGTCGCGGCAGCTTTTATCGCCTTCTGTTCCTTTGGCGTGAAGGCGCGCAACGCATGCTGGATGCGATTGCCGAGTTGCGCTGAAATGCGATCCGGCACGTCGCCGGGGCTTTGCGTGACGTAATAAACGCCGACGCCCTTGGAACGGATCAGCCGTGTTACTCGCTCGATCTGGTCGAGCACGGCCTTTGGTGCGTCGTTGAACAGCAGATGCGCCTCGTCAAACAGGAACACCAGCTTCGGCTTATCAAGATCGCCGACTTCCGGCAGCTTTTCGAACAGTTCCGACAGCATCCACAACAGGCAGGTGGCATAAAGCCTGGGATTGTTCATCAGCTTTTCGGCGGAAAGAATGTTGATGACGCCACGCCCGTCTGGTGTCGTCTTGAGAAAGTCGTCGATGTCGAGCGAGCGCTCGCCGAAAAATTTATCGGCACCCTGCTCTTCCAATACCAGCAGTCGGCGTTGCAGCACACCTACGGTCTGCGGCGCGACGTTTCCGTATTTACCCCGAAGCTCCGACGAGCGTCGGCCGATTTCCTCGATGACCGCGCGCAAGTCGCGCAGCTTGCGGATCACCATGTTCGGATCACGTTCGCGACGATCTTCGGCCCAGCGGAAGGCGATATTGAGCACGCCCTCTTGCGGCTCTGAAAGTTCCAGCAAGCGCGACAGCAGCAACGGCCCCATCGTTTCGGCGCTGGTGCGAATGGGGTGACCCTGCTCGCCGAAGATGTCCCAGAACGCGACCGGGAATGCCGCGTTGCCATAGCCAGGTAAGCCGATCTCCTCGGCGCGCTTGACGAGATGTGCTTTGGGTTCGCCCACCGCCCCGATGCCGGACAGGTCACCCTTGATGTCGGCGGCGAACACCGGGACGCCGGCGGCCGAAAAACCCTCCGCCATTACCTGCAACGTCACGGTCTTGCCGGTGCCGGTCGCGCCCGTGACGAGGCCATGCCGGTTGGCAAGCTTCAGGTCGATGTATTCGATGCCTGCATCACTGCCGCCGAGCAGAATATGGCCGCCCTGCGCGTAAAATCGAGGATCGGTGGCGGCGGCTGCGTCAGACATGAACGGCTCCTCGAGAGCGGGGGGACGCGGGACTACGACGCAAGCAAGTTACGGCGCTCACGACTCGGGCGCGCCATACAACTCGTTGTTTACACGCCGATGGTGGCTTGGCAATGGCGACGCCGTTGCCCCCGCCCAGCCACAGAAACATCGGCGCCGCGCTGGCCAAGCCCAACACGCGTCTTGTAGGGTCGCCCCTCAGCCAGCCGCATTGCGCCCTTCCATGAGATGACCTGTGACCCAGCCCGAAACCGAAAAATCCGCAGCTGAGCTTGCCGCGCTCGAGGCGGAACTCGATCCGGAAATGCAGTTCCGGCCGCTCGGCTATCACGCGGGTTGGCTGGTGGCGGGCTTGTGTCAGTAGCTTTTGGACTTGTCCGGT
>JANXYD010000320.1 GCA_025350265.1 Hyphomicrobiaceae bacterium
AGATGACCACCACGGGAATTTTTCGAGCCAGTAACGATTCGATCAATTCGTAGGTTTGCTCTCCATCGAGATTGATGTCGACAAGGGCGATGTCTGGAACATGCGCCAGAAGCAGATCCTGCGAATCTTCAATGCTGGCTGCTGGTCCGATAACGATGACGCCCGACATTTCGAGAACCGTTTTATAGCCTTGGGCAATCAACCAGGAATCTTCGACCAACAGAACACTGCGGCCTTTAAGAATTTCATGCGCCACTTCCGGTCCACCCTTGATGCCGATCCGAGCCACAAATGCATTGGCACGCAGGGCTTCAGCGTCCGACGCTATAGCTCCAGCGCCACCCGTACCAAAACCTGAGTTTCCCAGTGTCACGATAACCTCCAGAGCAAACGTCGGTCGTTCTGCGAGCTTCACAATAGGGCCGGGTTCAGTTGAACGTGCCGACAACCGTGCTTAGACTAATGACGAACAGGATCCGCGTCGCTCCCACCACTCTTGTTCGGATCGACGTCGTCAGTGTTGCGAGGTCCCAAGTTGGCCGAAGTATCGACCAGCTCCGTCGTCACGTTCCGCACGATTGCGGTGCCGATTTTCACCTGATCGTTGGCATCTGCAACCAGCCGATCGACAACACCGCGCGACCAATTCATCCAGAGCACAATGATATCGTGCGGGCTTTTAGCCTTGATCGCGTCCCGGCCGAGAACCGCGATCGCATGTGACGCTTCCCGTCGACGGGCAAGCCACCGATCGAAGGCGTGCTGTGACTCGTGTACAATTTGAGCCTGCGCGTCATGTGACAGGTCAGTGGCCTGCTCCAGCACATCAGCGGCTGCAGTCTTGGCCTCGTTCGCACCGAGCGACTTATACGGCTTTTCGGCGTTCTGTTCGTGAAGCATGACAATGTTCCTATCGCAACTGGTTAGAGTGCTGATCGATCCGGCTTCGGCGAGATCAGTGCAGTGCAGACTGACGTTTGTCGACGACCGATGATGGGATCGCGTAACGGACGTAAACGCGTTGGTTTCATCGCAATTTGCTCTTGCAAGCCCTATCGCTTCGTCGTTGCATGATGAAATGCGTCGCCCCTGTCACTTGGATCGGGGTTGTAGCGCGCCGCAATCAAGCGGGGAAAGACGGGAAGAAGGCTACTGCCGACCGGCTATTCAAAAGCACTCTTTTTCAACAAGCACTCGATCATTAAGATGACGTTTTCATTTGCAGGTCCAATTGCGCAGAGTTGACGGCGTGTCCCTCAATCTAAGGTCGATGAATGACTGACCAACGGCCACCGAACTTGAAACCGCTAAACTTGATTTGGACGCGCGTCGGGCACGATTTGCGCCAGCCAATCCAATCGCTTCTGTTGCTTGCACATATCGTTGCCACGCAGGAGGATCGCGAGCAGCGTCAGCACTCGCAGCGTGTGATGGAAGACCAGCTTGTCGCCCTACAAGGAATGCTTGATTTACTGGCTTTGCTGGCGCGCACCGAGCACGCGCAGGAAACGTTGCAACTTGTGTCCACGGATTTGGTAGCTGTCTGCCGCCGATGTATTTCGGAGCTTGCGGTGCTCGGCGAAAGGCTTGGTGTGAAATTCGATCTTGTCGGGCCGCCTACGCGGGTTCAATCCGATCCGGCCGCAATAACAGCTGTGTTTGGTGGACTGTTACGACTGTCAGCGAAATACGCACGCCGCTCTGAGATCAGGATTGAACTGAAGCATGTCCCCGGAAGCGTTTGCGTCGACATATCTTACGCCGGCGACGCGATTACGCCGGCGCAAGCGGCGGCAGTATTTGTGGAGTCCAAATCGGGCAGTGGCGACCAAGCGACGTCTGAAGCGGTAGCGGGTTTCGGCATCTTAAGCCAACTTGCGACAGCCTTGTCGATCGAGTTGAACTGGGTCAGTCGCGCCGACGGCCAGCAATGCTTCGCCGCCACGTTCTACCCGGCTTGAGCGGCGAATTCACGAGCGCAATAGATCGTTTGATATATGCAATAAGATGAGGTCAACTCCGGACGGTCAGTCGTTGCAATAACCTGATATCCGCCGGCCGAGGCGTAAAGTTCGATGGTCGCCACAATCGTTCGCGACGTCGCCAGCGACCGGGCCTCAATAAGGTTGGCGTAAATATTTGTACTGCGCGTTGTGCCGTTTCGATGTTAGATTGCTGCAACTTACAGAAAAGCTGGGAGGTTGCAACTTCCGCCACATTTCAATGCCGAGACCATTTATGACGCGCGACGATCATCCACAATTAGCTTCAGAACAGTTGCAGCCCGCCGGAGTGCCAGGTGTCATTCTGGTTGTCGATGACCACGAGTTGCTGCGCCGCAGTGTGGTGCAAGTGCTGCAGCTTGAGTTCAAGGCATCGCGCGTGGTCGAGGCCGAGGATTTCGAGGCGGCTTTGAAAGTTATCGTCGACCCTGCCGTTTATCTCGCGATTGTCGACCTCACCATGCCCGGAATGACCAATCCGCTCGATCTTGCCAAGATGAGAGCCTTGCGACCGGACCTGCGTGTTGTGGTGCTGTCGGGGTCGGACGCACGCTCGGATATACTGGCGGCTTTGACCGCAGGCGCGCACGGTTACATCCTGAAAAGCGAGCGAACAGGGTCGGTTGTAACGCGCATCAAGCACGTGCTTGCGGGTGAAATCTATGTGCCGCCGTGCATCGCCGATCTGCCTGCGGGAAACCTGCACAACCACGTGCACGATACCTCGGCACCTGATACGCAATCTGAGGTTGTTACGCCACGGCAGCGGGAAGTCCTGCAACTTATCACAGAGGGCTTGTCCAACAAGGAAATCGGCCGACGTCTGGGCGTCGCCGAAGGTACGGTGAAAATGCACGTTGCGACCATTTTAAAGGCGATCGGCGCGAATAACCGTGCCCACGCTGCTGCGATCGGTCGCAAGTTTTTGATTGCACCGATGTAGCACTTGTTCAGCGGACAATGTTGGTTTGGTGTTCACGGGGAAACACAATGTCCTGAACACACGAGGTTGTGCGCAGCGTGGTGTCTGCGCGCGCGTTAAGTTACAGCGTCCTGAAGCAAGCGCAGACCTCGGAAGACTTTATGGCCTGCCTCGAAACACAATCAAAGGTCGCGAGCGCCCGGTCCCATCGGGTGCCGGTGGCGATCATGTTTGGATTGGCCATTCTGATCCTGGCAATGGTGCTGCGTAGTTTTGTGTCTCTCGAAACTTTTCTGGTGGTCCGCGATCGGTTCCACCTGCTGCTTGCGCAGCATTACATTTTGGCAATTGTTGTTTATTATCTGGTCTATACGGCTGTAGTGTCGCTGTCGCTTCCGGGAGCAATTCTCTTTTCGGTGGTTTCCGGTGCGCTGTTTGGCTGGGTGGGGGGTGCCTTTGTCTCGGCGTTCGCTGCCACGACCGGTGCCTCCGTTGTTTTCTGGCTGGCGCGCACCGCTTGTGCTGAGTTGATGGCCGAACGCGCGGGCTCACAAATTGCGAGATTCCGTGCCGGATTTTGTGAGCATGCCTTGAGCTACATGCTGTTTCTGCGATTGGTGCCGGCGTTTCCATTTTTTGTCGTCAACATTGTTCCGGCCCTCATCGGGGTGCCTTTCCGCACTTACCTGCTCGGAACATTGCTTGGAATTCTACCCGCGAGTTTCGCGTACAGCTCAGCAGGGGCCGGCCTGGACACGGCAATTCAGGCAGCGCAGGCGGCTCAAGTGCGGTGCCTGGTGCACGGCTCGACGCAAGAGTGCCCGCTTTCCCTCAAGCTTTCCAATTTGATAACCCCTGAACTTACATTGGCCTTCATGCTCCTCAGCGTGCTTGCGTTGGTACCGGTAGGCGTGAAGATATGGAGGCGGCGACGTGGCGATAATCTCGACCAAGCAAACTAACAGCGGGTCGCTGCGGGCGGCGGAATTGCAGACACCGCAGGCTTCCGGGGTATTGGCAGGCAATGCCAACCGCGACGAACCTCTCCGACACCGGAAAGCGCTGAAGCAGCCAGACTTGTGTGTGATCGGTGCGGGGGCCGGCGGCCTGTCGGTCGCAGCGGCGGCGGCGGCACTCGGCGTTTCGGTCGTGCTGATCGAGAAGCACGAGATGGGTGGGGATTGCCTCAACTACGGGTGCGTGCCGTCGAAGGCCTTGATCGCTGCCGCGCAACGCGTGCAGGCGATGCGTACCAGTTCGCAATTCGGTGTGTCAGCGCGGACGGTGGACGTAGATTTTACGCAGGTTCGCGCCCATATCCGCGGTGTCGTCGACGAGATCAAGCCGAACGATTCAGCCGAACGATTTGCGGCGATGGGCGTTGACGTCATTCATGACACGGCGAGATTTATTGACCGGAAGACGGTCGAAACCAGTGATTTTCTGGTTCGCGCTCGGCGTTTCGTGATCGCGACCGGCTCCGCACCCCACATTCCTGCAATCAGTGGACTTGCGGCGGTTCCGTTTTGGACGAACGAAACGATCTTCGACAACGATCAGCCCGTCGGACACTTACTGGTCCTCGGCGGCGGTGTCGTCGGGCTGGAGATTGGCCAAGCCTATCGGCGCCTGGGTGCGCAAGTCACCATCTTAGAAAAGGGGCAGGCGCTTGCCAATGATGACCCCGAACTTGCCGCCGTGGTAAAGCGCAGTTTGACGCAGGAGGGCATCGGAGTCATCGAAGGTGCCAGCGTGCGGGACATAAGCGGACGGGCGGGCGCAATCCGAGTGGCGTACCACATTGGATCTCGATCCGACGCAGACAGCGCCAGCCATCATATAACGGGAACACATCTGTTCGTCGCCACCGGTCGCAAACCCAACATCGACAACTTGGGACTGGATGCGGCGGCCGTTCGCAGCACCCCGCGCGGGATATCGGTCATGTCAAGCCTCCGGTCGTCGAACCGGCGCGTCTACGCGATCGGCGACGTGGCTGGCGGTGCTCAGGCCACACATATCGCCAACCATCACGCCTCGGTGGTCGTTCGAAGCGCGCTTTTTCGTTTGCCGGCGCGCGTTGCAGTTGATCGCTTTCCACGCGTGACGTTCACAGATCCTGAGCTTGCATATGTCGGGTTGACAGAAGCTGAGGCGCGCGTGCGCTGTGGCAAAGTCGCGGTTTATCGTGCGCCTTTTTGTGACAACGACCGGGCGATGGCCGAGCGAGAAGGCCATGGCATGATCAAGGTCGTCTGCGATCACCGCGGGGCGATCCTCGGAGCCGGGATTGTCGGTAATAATGCGGGTGAACTCATCCACGTCTGGTCGCTGGCTTTGTCGCAGCGATTGAAAATCGGCGCAATGGGACAGTGGATCGCGCCATATCCGACATATGGAGAACTATCGAGACGGGTCGCGCTGATGGCACTCGCCGACCAGGCGCGCCGACCGATCGTACGCAAGCTGTTATCTTTTCTGAGAAAATTTGGATAGACACAAGGTGTCGTTGAGTTGCGCCGTGCAGTATCAGCATCGAAGCAAACAATCTAACCCGGGCACGGAAGTCCTTTGAATACACGACCTGAATTCAATTTCGACCCGGCAGCGACAGCGGCGGCAACCTCCCTGTCGGCCAACAGGCGCAGCTTGTCGTCGAAATTGTTGCTGTTGACGGTGCTGTTCGTGATGCTGGCCGAGATCTTCATCTTTGTGCCGTCGCTGGCTTTTTTTCGATTGAACTGGCTTATCGATCGGTTGAATCTGGCGCAGGTGGCGGTGCTTGTCGCAGAAGCCGCACCTGACGGCGACTTGCCGGAAATGCTGCGCAAGCAACTGCTGAGTTCGGCAAAGGTGCGGATGGTTGCACTGAAGCGTGCCGACCAGCGGCGGTTGATCTTGAGCGAACCGCTGGAAACTCCTGTTGGCAAAACATACGATCTCAGAGGCGACAGCCGAACGACGAGCATTCGCCGGTCGCCGGCGCATCTGTACGAATTGACCAGTGACGCTGTCATGGTGTTCTTCGACGATCCGTTAAACTCCATCAGGGTCATCGGTCAGCCGGGGATGGGGGCCGGTGAGGTCATCGAGATCGTCATGCCGGTGGCACCGCTCAAGCAGGCGATGGTGCAACACGCGTTGAACGTGTTCGGCCTCTCGTTGATGATCTCGCTGTTGACGGCGGGTGCTGTCTACATGACGTTGAACCGCCTCTTGGTGGCACCGATGATGCGCCTTACCGAGGCAATGGTTCGCTTCAGCGCCCAGCCGGAGGACGCCAGTCATATCATCACGCCGTCTGGCCGCTCGGATGAAATCGGCCTTGCGGAAGCGGAACTCGCACACATGCAAACCGAGTTGCACAACGCACTGGCACAGAAAACCCGGCTTGCGGCCCTCGGGCTTGCGGTCAGCAAAATAAACCACGACCTGCGAAACTTGCTGGCCAATGCACTGCTGCTGTCGGACCGGCTGACCAGTTTACCAGATCCACAAGTCCAGCGCTTCGCGCCAAAACTGATCGCCTCCCTCGATCGCGCCATCAAATTCTGCAACGAATCGCTGCAATTTGGTCGCGCGGCCGAGCCGCCGCCACGCCGCGCTCCGGTCGAGTTGCGCAGCTTGGCCATCGAGGTCGGGGAGGGGCTGGGACTACCGGTGCCGAACAAAATCGACTGGCGCGTCGATGTTGAGCCGAAGCTCGTCATCGATGCCGATCGCGACCAGCTGTATCGTGTTCTTTCAAATCTCGTGCGCAATTCGGTCGACGCTATCGCCGCCGACACGCCGGCAGCCGAGGCGGCGACGGCCAAGTTTGTCAAGCTCGCCGCCCGCCGGGTCGGTGCCACCGTCGAAATTGACTTGACCGACAATGGACCCGGCCTTCCGAGGCAGGCGCGCGCGCATTTGTTTCTGCCGTTCCAGAGCTCGACGCGACGGGGCGGCACCGGCTTAGGACTGGCGATCGCGCAGGAAATCATTGCCGCACATGGCGGACGCATAAGCTTCATCGACGACCCACCAGCCGAGGGCGCTGTCGGCGGTGCGCATTTTCGGGTGCTGATTCCGGACCGGCAAGCATGATCGGGCGATGGTGCGGTGTGAAACGGCACGGCTAGTCTTGTTGAGTCAGACACTTAGTTAACAAAGTTAACCAATTCCTAACGCGAAAGTGCCGTTTACCAACCAATCCTTGTAGGAAGCGCTGGCTGTACAATCAA
>JANXYD010000322.1 GCA_025350265.1 Hyphomicrobiaceae bacterium
CTTCTGGCTCTCGTCGGTACCCTTGTTGGCGGCTTTCTGGTTCAGAATCGTGTCGAGCGCCACGGCGGTCTTGCCGGTCTGGCGATCGCCGATGATCAATTCGCGCTGGCCGCGGCCGACCGGGATCAGCGCGTCGATGGCCTTGAGGCCGGTCGCCATTGGTTCATGCACCGACTTGCGCGGGATGATGCCAGGTGCCTTGACGTCGACGCGCGACCGCTTCTCCGCCTTGATCGGGCCCTTGCCGTCGATCGGATTGCCGAGGCCGTCGACCACGCGGCCGAGCAGGCCCTTACCCACCGGTACTTCCACGATCGCGCCGGTGCGTTTGACCGTGTCACCTTCCTTGATGGTGCGGTCGTCGCCGAAAATCACGCAACCGACGTTGTCGGCCTCAAGGTTCAGCGCCATGCCGCGAATGCCGCCGGGGAATTCGACCATCTCGCCGGCCTGTACCTTGTCGAGGCCATAGACGCGGGCGATGCCGTCGCCGACCGACAACACTTGGCCGATTTCGGAGACCTGAGCCTCCTGGCCGAAATTCTTGATCTGATCCTTCAGGATCGACGTAATTTCAGCGGCGCGGATATCCATCAGCCCGTTCCTTTCATGGCAACTTTGAGTTGTTCGATTTTGGTTCTGAGCGAGCTGTCGATCATCCGGCTACCGACCTTGACAATGAGGCCGCCGAGCAATCCCGGATCGATTTTCGCTTGAATGGTGATATCGCGGCCGACGCTGGCCTTGAGTTGGTCTTTCAGCGCCTGCATCTGCGCCGCAGTTAACGCATGCGCCGACGTGACGTCGGCGGAAACCTCGCCCCGGGCCTTGGCCGCGATCAACCTGAAATTCTTGATGACATCGGACGCAATGAACAGGCGGCGATTGCGCGCGAGCACCTGGATGAAATTAGCCGCAAGTGCGCTCGTCCCAATCTTGGCGGCGATCGCTTGCAAAGCTTTCGCCTGGTCGGCGGCGGAAAAACTTGGGCTCATGATGAGCCGTCGCAGATCGGCGCTTTCGCTCAACATGGCCTGCAACTGCACAAGGTCGCTTTCGACCTGAACGTGCTGGCCCTGTTCCTTTGCGAGATCGAACAGGGCGGAAGCGTAGCGCTCTGCTACGCCGGTCGTCATGCCCGTCGTTACTGTCTGATCGGTGGCCACGTGAGATCGTCTCAGCAGAAAAGGATGCGACCGTCCACGCGCATGTGGTCAGGCGACACCCGGAAAGTGGGGATCCGCGGCCATGCCGGAAATACTCGGATTGGCCCGGAAGATTAAGCCGCGGGAAAATTAAACGCGAGCATGCCCGCCATACCGTCCCCCGACCGTGGACGTGCCTTATCATGGCACTTCCACCAGTTCAACCGCGCGATGATGTACGATTTGCCGCACGCAAGTTTTGGCCTCATGCGCTTCGTCGCGGATGCGACAGAGCATCCGCTCGCGCTCCGGCCGGGGCGGCGCTTGCGCCGACGCCGCTAGGTGCGGCTACGTGCGGCTAGGTGCGGCTACGCCGCAATTTCGCTGCGCGTGGTGTCGCCCAACCCGGGGGGTAGGGACTGGCGTCAGCCGCCTGCGCCTTGGGCGCACGTAGTCGACCAGCGTCGGCTGGTAGGCCGCTCCGGCCGGAGCGCGACGAGCGCGTGAGGCCCAGGTCCGTTCAGCGTACGCTCATATTGACTGGGATAGAAAACCTGTGAGTGTACAGACAGGGGCGCGCCGGAAGCCGCGTCTTGTCGTCTTGGCTGTGGGGTTGGTCCATGTTCGTCACGCGTTTCGCTTGTCTCTCGGCGGCTTTGGCACTTGTGGTGCCGTTAGGGTTTGTGGATTTGCCGTCGGTTGCGGCGCAGGCTGTGGATAAAGATGGCAAGCCGGTCGGCCACGGCCAGAAGCCGGCCACCCAGCAGCCGCATCAGAACGTCCAACCCAAAGTGCAACAGCCGGTGCAGCAATCGATACAGAAGCAGGCGCGGCCAGCCGTAATCGTCCCCCAACGTGTCGACCCGGCCGCCGCCGTTCGCCGCGAACAATTCGAACGTGGCCGTCAGCCCGAACGCCGCGACACCGGCGAGCGCCGATTCGAAGGCGGCCGCACCTACGGCGGCGGCGCATCCGGAGACCGCCGTTTCGATGGCGACCATCGCCGCAATGCCGAACACTTCGGTCAGCGTCGTCGTTTCGGCCTCGGTGCTGGCGTCGTCATCATCGGCGGCCTGCTTGGTTACGAACTTTATCGCCACTCCGATCGCGACGATGTGTTCAGCCGTTGCGATCGCAATTTCCCTGACTTCGACTACGAAACCGGCTCGTTCGTCAATGAAGACGGCGACCGCGAAATCTGCCCCTATCTGGTGGACTGAGCCTGTCACGGGTGAACGAATGGGTTGCGAAGCGGCGCATTGGTGGTCAGTAGTGGGCTGACCCAGCTCAATCCCGGATCGCCGCACCCGTCATGCTCCGCAAGTCGCACACGATTCCGATACGGGCTGCCCACCCCGAGGCCGCCGACAGCCTCGCCGTGGCCGTAGATGCCGCGCCGGATGCCAGTGCCATGCGGCCCAGCGTGGTTCCGACGCCGGTTCCCCCTGGCGTCACCCCCTCGATGGCACAATTCCTCGAGATCAAGGCGGCCAATGCCGATTGCATCTTGTGGTACCGCATGGGGGATTTCTACGAGCTGTTTTTCGAAGACGCTGTCACCGCGTCGGCGGTGCTCGGCATCGTGCTGACAAAGCGCGGCAAGCATCTGGGCTGCGACATTCCCATGTGTGGCGTGCCGGTGCATCGCGCCGACGAATACCTGCAGCGACTGATCCGCCGGGGATATCGGGTCGCTGTCTGCGAGCAACTCGAAGATCCGGCCGAGGCGCGCAAGCGCGGTGCCAAGTCCATCGTCCGTCGCGATGTCGTCCGCCTCGTCACGCCCGGCACCCTGACCGAAGACAGCCTGCTCGACGCCAAGGCCCGCAATTATCTGACCGCGCTGTTTCGCAGCCCCCAGGTCAACAGCTACGCGGCTGCGGAAGGTGCCTCCCGCCCCGGCTTCGCGCTGGCGTCGCTTGATATTTCCACCGGTGAATTCGAGCTGGGCGAGATCGCAGCACCCGACCTGCAGGGCGAACTGGCACGGCTGGCACCGGGCGAATTGCTGATCGCCGACGCCGTACTCGGTGATGCAGACGTCAAGGCCGTCATGGCTCAATCCAGCGCCTCCATCACGCCCGTGCCGCAGCCGTCGTTCGACAGCTTTGCCGGTGAACGGCTGCTCAAATCGCACCTGGGCGTAACCGATCTAGCCGGCCACGGCAGCTTTTCCCGCGCCGAACTTGCCGCCGTCGGCGCATTGCTGAAATACGTCGAGTTGACCCAGCTTGGCCGCCGGCCGGTCGTGTTGCCGCCGCGTCGCTCCGGCAGCGGCGAAATCATGGTGATCGACCAAGCCACCCGCGCCTCGCTGGAACTGATCCGCTCCGTTTCCGGCGATCGCGGCGGCAGCCTGTTGTCCGCCATCGACCGTACCGTCACCGGCCCCGGCGCCCGCGCGCTCGCCGACCGTCTCGCCGGTCCCTCGCGCGATCTTGCGTTGATCATGCGGCGGCTGGATGCGGTCGGCTATTTCGTCGACGAGGAGCGCCTGCGCGAAGATCTGCGTGAAGCCCTGCGCCGCGCGCCCGATATGGCGCGTGCGGTCAGCCGGCTGGCGTTCCAGCGTGGCGGCCCGCGCGATCTCGCCGCCGTCCGCGATGCTCTCGCGGTCGCCCGCACCGCCGCACGCCTGCTGCATCACAAGGCCGGCGAGATCGGCCTCCCCGTCGATGTCGCCGAACTCGCCGACGACCTCGCGCCCGCCGGCCTCACTCTTGAAACGCAACTGGCTGACGCACTTGTCGAGGAGCCGCCGTCCTTCCGCCGCGACGGTGGTTTCGTGCGCTTGGGCTACTCCGCCGATATCGACATGGCCCGCCGCCTGCGCGAAGACAGCCGCAAGGTGATGGCCGAGCTGGAGGCCCGCTACGTCGAGACGACCGGCGTCAAATCGCTGAAGATCCGCCACAACAACATTCTCGGCTATTACATCGAGACGTCGGCGCTCAACGCCCGGCCGCTCACCGTCGAGCCGCACAGCGCCAGCTTCAAGCACCGCCAGACGATGGCCAGCGCGATGCGCTTCACTACCGACGAACTCGTCGATATCGAGGGCCGCATCGCCTCCGCCGGTGAGCGTGCACTGGCACTCGAACAGGATGTCTTCAATGTGCTCGCTGAAGGTATCGCCAAGGCCGAACGCGCGCTGGGGGCGATTGCCGCGGCCCTTGCCGCACTCGACTGTCACCTCAGTCTCGCTGAAATCGCCGTCGAGCAGGGCTACGTTCGTCCCGTCCTCGGCACGCACGCCGATTTAGCCATCCTCGGCGGCCGCCATCCTGTCGTCGAGCAGGCATTGAAGACGCAGCACGGCGGGCCGTTCGTCGAAAATGATTGCGTGCTCGGCCGCGCTCATCTCGACCTTGAAAAACCGGCCGCGCGCGCCCAATTCGCGGGTTTCGAAGAAACCGCCGATGGCCGTATCTGGCTCGTCACCGGGCCGAATATGGCCGGAAAGTCGACGTTCCTCCGGCAGAACGCGTTGATCGTCGTGCTCGCGCAGATGGGCTCGTTCGTGCCCGCGCGCAGCGCGCACATCGGCCTTTGTGATCGGCTGTTTTCGCGTGTTGGCGCCTCCGACGACCTGGCGCGTGGCCGTTCCACGTTCATGGTCGAAATGGTCGAAACCGCTGGCATTCTCAATCAGGCCACCGCCCAGAGCCTCGTCATCCTCGACGAGATCGGCCGTGGCACCGCCACCTTCGACGGCCTGTCCATCGCCTGGGCGACGGTCGAGCATCTGCATGAAAAGGTTCGATGCCGAGCGCTGTTCGCCACCCATTATCACGAGATGACCGCGCTCGCGGCGCGCCTGCGCGAGGTCTCCAACGTCACCATCGAGGTCAAGGAATGGCAGGACGAAATCGTATTCCTGCACAAATTGATTCCCGGTGCCGCCGACCGTTCCTATGGTATCCAAGTCGCCAAGCTCGCCGGTTTGCCAGCGGCCGTCATCAAGCGTGCCGGAGAAGTGCTGAAAACGCTGGAAGCCAACGACGGTCGCGCCCGTGGCGGCAAGGCGGGCCGCGCCTCGCTGCTGGAAGATCTGCCGTTATTCGCGGCCATCCGCCCTACGTCACACGTGCCCGGTAGCCATCTCGACGGCGAAGCGGCGGCACGGCAATCGGAGTTGGAAACGGCGCTAGCGGAAATTAATCCGGACGAATTGACTCCCAAGGCGGCGCTCGAGGCCTTGTACAAACTGAAGACGATGTCCAAGCAATCGCAGTGATACGCCACACTCGCTTCTCGGGATGACCATTCGTGACAGCTACACAAATAGTGCATGCCAAGCCCGCCGACGTCGCGCCACCACCCGCTGAGTTCGATCGCAACGCCGTCTGCGCTGAACTTGCAGCCCTTGTGCGCAAGCATGGCGGCCAACCCGGCGACGCTCGGCCTGCCATCATCGCGCGCCTCGGCGAATTGGTCGATGCCGCCCGCACCGCAGCTGAGCGTCAATTGCAGCGCGATGGGCACGGCCGGGATTGCGCCGCCAGGCTGTCCAATTTCCAGGATGCGCTCATTCACTTGATCTACGACTATGCCGTCGCGCACGTCTATCGACCTCTCAACCCCGCCGATCCCGATCGCATCAGTGTGGTCGCCACGGGGGGCTACGGCCGTGGGTTGTTGTCGCAGGGGTCCGACATCGACCTGTTGTTTCTGTTGCCGTCCAAGCAGACGGCCTGGGGCGAGAGCGTGGTGGAGTACATGCTGTATATGCTGTGGGATCTGCGCTTCAAGGTCGGCCACGCCACCCGCACCATCGACCAATGCATCAAGCTCGGCCAAGCCGACATGACCATCCGTACCGCGCTGCTCGATGCCCGCCTACTGTTCGGCGATGCGAAGCTGTTTGACACGATGATGACGCGCTTCCGCACCGACGTCGTTGCAGGCTCGGCGAAAGCTTTCATCGACGCCAAGCTCGCCGAGCGCAATCAGCGCCACAAGCGCAGCGGTGAAAGCCGCTACAAAGTCGAGCCTAACGTCAAGGATGGCAAAGGCGGCTTGCGCGATCTCCACACGCTGCATTGGCTTGCCAAATACATTCACGGCGAAACCCCAGGGCTCATGGATGCGGAGAGCCTGATTTTCAGCCCCAGCGAAATGACGACGTTCCGACACTGTGAGAATTTTCTCTGGACCGTGCGGTGCCATTTGCATTTTCTGACCGGCCGTCCCGAAGAACGCTTGTCCTTCGATCTCCAGCCGCAGCTGGCGCGGCGCTTGAATTATCACGACCGCGGTGGGCTGAAGGCCGTCGAGCGCTTTATGCGGCACTATTTCCTGGTGGCCAAGGATGTGGGCGACTTGACCGCTGCCCTTTGTGCGTCGCTGGAAATGCAACAACTGAAAGTATCCCCCGGCTTTGCGCAGATGCTCAATCCGATGACGTGGCGTACGCGCCGTCGGGTTCGCACGCGCACCGAATTTCGTGTCGAGAACGGCCGCCTTACCGTGCCTGATGCGCAAGTCTTCCAGCGCGATCCGGTCAATCTGATCCGCTATTTCCGCGAGTTGGAGGAAACCAAGGCGTTCGTCCATCCAGATGCAGCGCGCCTCATTCGCATCTCGGTTCGCCTGATCGACGACAACGTTCGCGACGATCCCGAAGCCAATCGCATCTTCATTGATCTGTTAACCAGCGAGAACGATCCGGCGGACGCGCTCAGGCGCATGAACGAAGCTGGCGTGCTCGGCCGTTTCGTGCCCGAGTTCGGCAAGGTCGTATCGATGATGCAATACAACATGTATCATCACTACACCGTCGACGAGCACCTCGTCCGGACCGTCGCAGAGGTGTCTGCCATCGAGCACGGTACCGAAGGCGAGACGCTGCCGCTCTCCACCAAGCTGATCGCACAGATTCAAAGCCGTCGCGTCTTGTACGTTGCGGCCTTCCTGCACGACATCGCCAAGGGTAGCGATGGCGATCATTCCATCGTCGGCGCTCAGGTCGCCCGCAAGTTGTGTCCGCGCTTCGGGCTGACGGCTGCGGAAACCGACACCGTCGCGTGGTTGATCGAACAGCACCTGACGATGAGTAACACCGCCCAGAGTCGAGATTTGTCCGATCCCAAGACCATCCGCGCCTTTGCCGACATCGTGCAGAGCCCCGAGCGCTTGCGCCTCCTGTTGTTGTTGACCACGGCTGATATTCGCGCCGTCGGCCCCGGCACCTGGAACGGCTGGAAAGGGCAATTACTGCGCACGCTGTATTACGAAGCCGAGCCCCTCTTGGCTGGTGGTCATAGCCTCGCGGGCACCCGTGAGCGCGTCCAGCACGCCCAGGAAAAGTTTAGCCGCGCCCTGGCACTTGCCACGCCGCATGTGTCGGCCGAAGCCTTCGCGGCGCGCGCCTATCCAGATTACTGGTTGCGCTCCGATACCGCCAAGCAGGTTGTCCACGCCCAGCTGCTGGCCGAGATGGACGCCGCCGGGAAAACGCTGGCCGTCAAGGTCGAACCCGACACCTTTACCGCTGTCACCGAATTGACGGTGCTGGCGCCGAACTATCCGCGGCTGCTTTCGATGTTCGCGGGGGCCTGCGCTGCGGCCGGCGCCAACATCGTCGGCGCACACGTCGCCACCACGCGCGACGGTACTGCGATCGACACGTTCCTCCTGCAGCGGGCGTTCGATCTCGACGGCGACGAACATCGGCGTGGCGAGCGCATCGGCGAGACCATCGGCAAATTGCTGGCGGGTGAGCAGTGGCCAGCTATGCTGTTGTCCAAGACGCCTCAGTCCAAGCTCGGCGTGGCAGCCTTCGAGGTGCCGGCGGACGTGCTGATCGACAACGCGCTCTCAGACCAGTTCACCGTCATCGAGGTTTCCGGCCTCGACCGGCACGGTTTGCTTTACGATCTCACCAGCGCGCTGTCCGACCTCAATCTCGACATCACGTCCGCTCACATCACGACGTTTGGCGAGAAGGCGGTCGATGTTTTCTACGTCACCGATCTGACCAACAAGAAGGTTACCAGCCAGTCGCGTCAGGCGGCCATCCGCAAGCGGTTGCTGGAAGCGTTCGAGGTCGCAACTCTGGCGGGTGGCGCGCAGTGAGGTTGATTGAGGTATGCACGTCGGTTGGTCGGAACATCGCAGTTGACCCGCGCCTCGGTGTCCGTTAGAGGAAGGACGCTGTCGCTCGGGGTTCCCGTTTGCGCAACACTTTTAAATTTGCGCGCGGGTTTTATCGCCGGTTGCGTGTCTATCCGCGCTTGCGGGTTAATCCTTATTCCCCGCTTGCGGGCTTACCGGAGTGACGATCGATGACCCGCCGTTGTGAGCTTACGGGCAAAGGCCCGATGTCCGGCAACATCCGCAGCCATGCTGAAAACAGTACCCGGCGCGTGTTCCGGCCAAATCTCGTCAACGTGACGCTCATGAGCGACGCGCTGGGCAAGAAAGTTCGGCTCAAGGTTTCGACCAACGGCTTGAAGACGGTCGAGCATCGTGGTGGCCTGGATGGCTTTTTGCTCAAGGCGCACGATTCCGATCTTTCGGCGAAGTGCCTGTCGCTCAAGAACGAACTGAAGAAAGCGTCGGCCAAGACGGCCGGCTGATCTTCTGATCGATAAGTGAATTGCAACCCGGTGCACTCAGTGTGCCGGGTTTTTTGCGTCTTATTGGATCGCGTCGGAGCGGCGTCCACCGTCACCTGCCACGGCGGTCAGGGTGCTATTCTGCGCTGCAGCACAAAAAATCGGCGGTCCATTCTGAACGCTGGATTAACGCGGCAAGTGGATAGCTCAAAAATTGATTAAAACGATTAAATACAATGCATTGATGACACTCTTGGCTCGTTCAACGCATAGCTGACGTGCCGTGGCATACCTTGTTCGCATCTGCGAGATAGCTTAGTTAGGACGTGAGCACGGCGAATGCCGGCCACCTGCGGACACCAGTGCTGCAGGCCCAGAGTGAGAATGAACTAGAGCAAACTGAGGAGCCATCACCATGGCCAACACTTTCGCATCTGACGCTGCCGACTTCGACAGCACCGCCGTCGTTTCACACGCCAGCGCACCCAACGGGTCGATCTCCAGCTTTTTCAAAGCAATCGGCAACCGTTTGTCAACGGCTCACCAACATCGCGTCGACGCCGAGATCGGTGAGTTCATCCAGACCAATGGCGGCCAGTTGACCGATGATCTCGAGCGCCAGATCAGCCGTCGCTTCGGCGCGCATTCTGGCAAGTGGTAAACTTGCCCCTTCCGTGATCAATTGATGAAGGCACCTCCGTCAGCGGAGGTGCCTTTTGCATGTGCGGCGTGCATCCATGCTGGTTGCCGATTGTCGGCGAAGCGTGGATGGTGCGCCGTGACGCGCGGCCCGGGCTGGTGAATTCAGCTCCCTTGACGCCAGACCTGAGACAATGGAAACGACCAATCGATGCCGCTCCTTCTCGTTCTCAGCATTGCGGCGTTCGTTTCGGCTTTTTCGATTCGCATCCTCGATCCGCTGGTTCCCGCCATCGCCCGTGATCTCGGTGTCATCGTCGGCACCGCCGCCATGCTCGCCCCCGCGTACACCTTCCCCTATGCGTTGTCGCAGCCGATCCTCGGTGCCATCGGCGATCAGCTCGGCAAGGAACGTATCATCAAGATCTGTCTTGCGATGCTGGCGGTATCGCTGGCGGCAGCTGTGGTCGCCCCCAATTATTCCACGCTGTTCGCCGCTCGTTGCATGGCAGGCATCGCCGGCGGGGGAATTATTCCGGTCTCGTTCGCCATCGTCGGCGATCATTTCGCAGTCTCCGAGCGCCAGGTCGCCCTTGCCCGGCTTGTCATGGCCTCGCAGATCGCCATTCTCTTGAGCGCCGGCTTGGCTGGCGTGATCGCCGCTCAGTTCGGCTGGCGTTCCGTATTTTCGGTTGCAGCCGGAGTTGCCGCCGTCTCCTTCTTTCTCATGGTTCGTGCGCTGCCGGGTGGCGAGCGACCCGCCATCACCACGCCGTTGAGCCTCACCAAGGTCCGCGGCCAATATGGCGTTGTGCTTTCGAACCCGCTCGCGCTGTTCGTGCTGCCGGCCGCCGCAGTCGAAGGCATGGTGCTGTTCGGCCTGTTGCCGTT
>JANXYD010000359.1 GCA_025350265.1 Hyphomicrobiaceae bacterium
GGCTTGCGGATCGACCAGGCGGATACGTTCATGCTCATGGCCTGATCTCGCTGAGCTTGGTCGGTTTCGCGATCGGTCTGACGGCATCGCCGTCGCGCAGGAACGTGCCCGACTTGGCGACGACGACATCGCCGTCGACTAAGCCGGAGAGCACCTCGGTTTGTGTTCCAGCCGAAAGTCCGAGCGTAACGGGCAATGTGACGACGCGATCCTCGCGCACCAACTGCACGCTGGCGCGGCCATCCACATACAAAATGGCCGACGCCGGCACCGCCAGCCCGTGGCTGCGCGCGGTGGTAACGACGCCGCGCGCGAAACCGCCGATGCGCAATTTACTGTTGGCACCGAGGAACACACGCACCCGGCCGAGGCGCGTGACCTTATCGATCTCGGGCGAGATGAGGCGCACGGTGCCGCTGGCCTCGCCACCTCCCGGTAGAGTTATCGTCGCAGGCTGGCCTTCCTTGATGCGCGCGATCTCGCTGTCGAGCACTTCGGCCTCGAGTTCAACCTCGTTGCGAGCGACAATGCGGAACATCGGATCGCCGACGCCGGCAACGAAGCCGCCGACGCGGGCAACCCGCCGGCTGATCACGCCTGACTCAGGTGCTGGGACGTCGGTGCGGTTGCGTTTCCAGTCGAGTTCGCGGCGCAGCGCTTCGACTTGCTTTTTGTCGGCCTCGGCCGCGTTGATCGCATCGCGCGCCATGACGAGCGCGGCTTCGGCGACCTTGGCCGCTGATTCCCGAGTATCCTGCAGCGCCTCCGAAATGTAGCCGGATTGGCGCAGCGGCTTGCCGCGGTCGTAGGCATTGCGCGCCTCGATCAACTTTGCCTGGGCGGAGGCGATGTTGCTGTTGGCCTGGGCGATCGCAGCGGCCGCCTTGGCTTGGGCGGCGTCGTTCTGGGCCAATTGCGCATCGAGCGTATCGGTGACCAGACGCGCGAGTATCTGCCCCTTCTTTACCGTGTCGCCCTCATCGGCGAGCACCTCGATCACGCGCAGCCCCTCGACCTCCGGTCCGACCAAAATCTCCTCGCGCGCCACCAGCGAGCCGGTCAGCACCACCTGCTCGACGAAGTCGGCAGCCTTGACCCGCACGACCGAAACTGCGGGGGCCAGAAGGTCTTGGCCTGGCTCCTTGCTGGTCGCCATGACCGGCGGCTTCCTGAACAGTGGAATTGTGCCGTTGCTGACCAGATACCCGCCGATCGCGGCCAGCGCGAGGATGAGATAGCGGTGCGTTTTGAAGCGGGACTTCAGGCTCATGATCTAACCTTGTGAGAAATACGCGCGGAGGCGCTGCGGACGATCGTGGCCGACTTGCCAGCGGGCATATCCTGCGGATTGAGCAGTCGCTCGATGGTGATGAGAAGGGCTTCGCGGACCGCTTCGAAATCAAAGTCTGGATGCACCGCGCGGCGCCAGAACAGTCCATCGCCAATCAGATGGAACACCAGCGCGACACTGGCAGGCTCAAGCCCCGGCGCGATGCGGCCGGCCGCCGTCAATTCGGTAAACAGACGCTTGAAGCTTTCCAGGCAGTAGGCGTCGACCGAACGGTAGATGGCGGCAATGCGTGGGTTGCGGGTCGATTCGACGGCCATTTCAGCCACGAACAATCGCTTGTGAGCGGGCTCGTCGATAAAATACTGCGTCCCCAGCGTGCGTAAGGCCGCAAGCAGGTCGGGTGCCGATGCAAGCGCCGAAAATCGCTCGGTGAACTGAGCGCGGTCGCGACCGCAGAGGCCTTCGATCAACGCCTCCTTGCTGTCAAAATGCACGTAGAGCGCGCCGGAACTGATCCCCGCTTCGCGGCAGATGTCGTGCATCGTGGTGCGGTGGAAGCCCGTGGCCGCAAACAGGCGCTCGGCTACGTCCAGGATGTGGTCGCGCCGCAGGGCCTGAGTTTCGGGCTTCAATTTCGGCATTGGAGAGGGTCGCGCCTCGCAAACAAAACGAACGGTCGTTTTGTTTGTCTCAGCTTTGCGGCGCGATCAAGACATTTTTGGACCGCAATATGAAACCATCGTTCACGGCTGCGTGATCGATGGTTCCAACGCTCTCGGGGTATCGACGGAAACCTACTTCGTTTCTTCCGGCGCGCGATTGTAGACGTCGTCGCCGCGCACAATATCATCCTCGCCGAGGTAAGTGCCTATCTGCACCTCGATGATCTCCAGCGGCACCTTGCCGGGATTTTCCAAGCGGTGCCACTGGGTGGCGAAGATGTAGACGCTCTCGTTTTCGCGGACGAGCTTCTCCATGTCGCCGATGAAGATCTTGGCCGTGCCTTGCACCACGATCCAATGCTCGGACCGATGATGGTGCATCTGCATCGACAGCTTGCCGCCCGGATTGACGTGCAGCAATTTTACCTGGAAGCGCGTGCCCATGTTGAGGCTTTCGTAAAAGCCCCATGGGCGATAGGCGCGGATGTGGTTTTCCTGCTCCTTGCGGCCGGCCTGTTTCAAGCGTTTGACGATGGTTGACACATCCTGCGCGCGCGACCGATCGGCCACCAGCAACGCATCCGGCGTGTCGACGATGATCAGGTCCTTGACGCCGATGGTGGCGACCAGGCTTTTGTCGGAATGCACGTAGCAATCATGGGTATCTTCGAGCAACGTATCGCCATGCACGTAATTGCCGCTGGCGTCGCGCGGTGCCAATTCCCACAACGACGACCACGAACCGACGTCGTTCCAGCCGACGTCGATCGGCAGCATGGCGGCGGTGGTGGTTTTCTCCATGACCGCGTAGTCGACCGAAATGTTCGGCGATTGCGCGAACGACTGCCGTTCAAGCCGCAGGAACCCCAGATCTTCTTCGGCCTTGACCAGCGCCTGCTTGGCCGCATCGAGAATGCGCGGGTTGAGCCGTGCCAACTCTTCCAGGAACGTGCGCGCGTGCAGCACGAAGATACCTGAATTCCAGAAGTAGTTGCCTTCCTCGACGTATTTGGCGGCCGTCGCTTCATCCGGTTTTTCGAAGAATGCATCGACGGTGAACGCCGCCCCCTTGAACCCTTCCAGGTCGGCACCGCGGCGGATATAGCCATAGCCGGTATGCGGCCCCGACGGCTTGATGCCGAACAGCACAAGCTTGCCGTTTGCCGCAACCTTCGCCGCGCGCCGCACGCACTCAGCGAACTTTTCGACATCCTCGATGGCGTGATCGGACGGCATCACCACGATGACCCCATTGGGATTCTCGCTGGCGACTTCCAAGGCAGCAATGGCAATGGCGGGCGCGGTGTTGCGCGCGACCGGCTCAAGCACGATGGCCTTGGTATCGACCTTAGCACGGTCGAGTTCGGCCTTGACCAGGAAGCGATGATCGTTGTTGCAGAGCACGATCGGGCGCTGAAAGCCCGCCTCCGGCGCTAGACGCTTCAGAGTCGCTGCCAGAAAACTCGCGGCCTCGCCGTTGAAGCTGATGAACTGCTTTGGATACATCGCGCGTGACAATGGCCACAGCCGCGTACCAGAGCCACCGGAGAGAATTACCGGATAGATCGAACTCGTGGACATGAAGGCCTCCAGCCGCGACGGGATCGTTGGCCGGCGGGCATGTCCCGCAATGCTCGTCGACCCGAATCGAGCATTGTTTTACCAGTGACGACCGCGCCTCACAATGACGTCGGTTACACTGTAAGTGCTGGCGTGCTCTTTTCCGCCGCAATTCGGCCGTCGGCGCGCGTCAGCGGGTGCGCTGCAACAACTTGTCGCGCAGCGATTGAGGTGCCTTGGTCCCGTTATCCGCGGCAGCTGCGGGGCCGAGCGCCGACGAAGGCCGCACGGGCGGCACTCCCGCCGCCTCCCGTCGCAGCGGCGAATTGGCGGGCTGGTAAACATTGGGTGGCGCTGTTGTTGGGCGACTTGTTGCAACACCGGTGGACGTCGCGGGCGTGGCCTGGGCCGCGTCGACCTCGCCGCCGATGCCCATTGCGTCGGCGAACATCGACAAGTTGGCCGACAGATCCGCAGCCCCGGATGACGACGCCCGCCAGCGCTCAACGACACCCTCGATGAAACCTTCGTCGCCGACCGACTTCTGCCAGCGCTCAGAGAACCGCGCCGTCGACGAGCGGGGCATGTTGGCCTTGTCCAACTCGTCGAAGCGGATGCGCACCGGCAACGTGACACCGTCACCGAACGCGATGGCTTCGCGCTGGCCGAGCGCCGATAAAAATTCGAGCAACCCCGCGCCGGTATCGGAAATGGCCGACGTGACGATCTCCTGGTCGCGGTCGTTCGACATGCGTAGGGCGAATACGGTGTTGCACTGAGACAGGATCGTCGGATCGATTTCGGTCGGGCGCTGTGTCACGATACAGAGCGATGCGCCGTACTTGCGGCCTTCCTTGGCGATCTTGGCGATGGCGCGCCGACAGGGCTCAAAGCCGAGAGCGGCATTGGCTGGCACATATCTGTGCGCCTCTTCGCAAACGATCGTCACCGGCACCTTGCCTTCGCTCCACAACGCGAAATCGAACGTCATCCGGCACAACACCGACACCACGACGTTGACGATCTCGGTCGGAATGCCGGTCAGTTCGAGAATGGTGATCGGCTTGTCGTTGACGGGTACACGGAAGATCCGGCTCAGGATCTGCGCCATGCCATCGTACACGGTCAGCGAGCCGAACATGAAGGAGTAGCGTGCATCCTGGCTGATCGTATCGATGCGTGATTTGAGAACCCGGTAGGGCTGCAGGTCGCGCTTGTTCTCGAGCTTGCCCATCCGTTCATCGATCAACGACGTCAAGTCGGACACGCGGTACGGCACCGGTGTGTCGACCGTGAACCGGCTGGAGTCGAGCACGCCGCGCCGCACGCCGAGATCCTTGCGCCCGCTCACGCCCGCCGCGTATCGGCTTTTGCAGATCGGGATGAGGTCCTGCAGGATTTCGACTTCGGCTTTGCGGTTCTGCGGATCGGAGATCAGGACCTCGACGATCTCCTCGAACGTCAGCAACCAGAACGGCAGCTGCATGTTGCGCGGCGAGATCACCTCGGCCCATTCCTTGAATGCGGTCGAGTATTCGTTGTGCGGATCGAGCAGCACCATGTGCGCCGCCGGATTCTTTTCCAGGATCGCCCGCAGGATCAGCGCCGTGGTGCACGACTTGCCGGTGCCGGTCGTGC
>JANXYD010000375.1 GCA_025350265.1 Hyphomicrobiaceae bacterium
GAACGCATCCTGCAGCGGCTGGCAATCCCGCCGGTCGCCTGGGACATCATTGCGGAAAGTTGGCAGCGGCACGACCCGTCGCTCTATGGCCGCATTGATCTCGCCTACGACGGTCAAGGCCCCGCAAAACTTCTCGAATACAATGCCGATACGCCGACCGCCCTGTTCGAAGCAGCCTACTTCCAATGGGGCTGGCTTGAAGACGCCATCGCCCAGCACGCACTGCCGGACACGGCTGATCAGTTCAACTCCATCCAGGAAGCGCTTGTGGCGACTCTCTCCAAGATCTCCGCCGAGTCTGGATGCAAGTCTCTGTATCTGACCTGCCTGCCCGAGTCTGTCGAGGACAGCGGGCTAATTGCCTATCTGGCCGACTGCGCAGTGCAAGCTGGCTTTGCCACCACCAATATCGCCATCGGCGACATCGGCAGCAGCGGCGCGGGCCCGTTTGTTGATATGAGCGGCGCACCCATCGCGATGCTTTTCAAGCTTTATCCGTGGGAATGGATGATCACTGACGACTTCATTCGCTCGCCCTCCATGCGTCACACCCGCTTTGTCGAGCCGGCTTGGAAAGCGATCCTGTCGAACAAAGGCATCCTGCCTCTGTTATGGGCGCTCGCACCCGGCCATCCCAATCTTCTCCCGAGCTATTTCGAGGACGATCCCGCGCGCACCGCACTGGCCGGCCGCTATGCCAGAAAACCGCTCTATTCGCGAGAAGGTAGCAACATCACGCTGCACGATGGTGACAGGGTGCTCGATGAAGCGGGCGGCCCTTATGCCGTCAATGATTACGTCTGGCAGGCGCTCGCCTCTATGCCGAGTTACGCCGGCAACACGCCCGTCATCGGCAGTTGGATCGTCGGCGGCATTCCGTGCGGCATCGGTATTCGCGAAGACACCTCGCCGATCACAAAAAATACGTCACGCTTCATCCCACACGCCATCATCGGGTGATGCGGCCATCGCATCGGTGCCGAAAGCCTCACGAGGGAAACACTAGGACATGACCGCATCAGGATCATTCGAAGCGCCGCTGATGTTCTGCGCTTATTTGCTCGCAGGCTCGGGAATGCTGGCGCTGTTCACAAGAATCTATTTGTGGATCACGCCCTATGACGATGTGAAGGAGATTAGTGAGGGCCATCTGGCACCGGCCATCGCACTAACCGGTGCCATGCTCGGCTTCACGTTTCCACTGATGGTGGCGTCCTATACACAAGCCGGCTTCCTAGACTACGTGGCTTGGAGCCTGCTGTCGTGCATCATCCAGGCGGCAGTGTTCTGGGCCTTGCACTGGCTGTTGCCACGCATGATCGAGACCAACAACACAGCCGGCGCGCTCTGCTTCTCCGCCGCTTCGGTCTGCGCTGGATTGATCAATGCGGCATCGCTGCTGCCGTAGTTTTCGTCGTCTGGATGCACGGCAACGCCGATCCCTGCCATCGGCAGGCACCTCGCGCTGTCACTTCGGCACTAGGGCGACGTCGCAGGGTCGATGAGCGATCGTGGGTCAATCCCAGCGATCGAGTTGGTAGGGGGTCACCCGCCCTGCGATGGTCACCCGAACGAGTGCATTCCATGTGCCGCCGCTCGTAAGCAACAACCCGCATACGTTGCCGTCCGCAATGCCGTCCAGTTGGCCCTTCTTGCTGTAGGCCTCGATGGTCGCGCGAATTCCGTGCAGCTCCGCTTTCAGGAATTCGGGAAACAGGGCCAATCCGGACTGCTTGGTCTCGCGCGCATCGGCGATGACCAGCATGAGCCCATTGCCCTGATGCGCGAATTTGCCGCCATACCACATGGATGGCTTGAGCGAGATCGCCGAAAGCTTGTGCCATGTGCCGGCGACGAGCGAGAACGACTCAGGCGTTGATCCACCAACCCACACGTACCAGGAGACAGGATTACGTTGGTCTGCAGAGTCCCATTGCAGAATGGGCGGCGCGGCCGGGTCGACGGCCGTCAGCATAGCTCCATAATTGTCTTTGTTGGGTCGAGCAAAAAATTCGATTTCGTTGGCTACCGGCAAGACCGTGCGCTGGAATTTTTCCCATGTCATGGTGACAGCAGGAATATCCATGTCGGCCGCAACCGTCTTGCCCTTCGGCGTCAAGTGGTCGAATACGCCCCTTGTCGCCTGCGGCTTAGCTGGCGGTTTCTTGGAACTCCAGACGACCTCGATCTCGTCCAGCCGGGCGAACCGGCGCAGCAAGGAGCGCTCGGCACCCATGGCGGCGATGATCTTTTCGCCCTGGGCGATGTTGCCAGCGGTCGGGGCGGCCTGTGGGCGTTGATACTGCAGCGGGTGCATCTTGGCTGCAAACCGACGAGACACGTCGTCAAAGCTCATGCCCGCGGCGATGTCGTCGAGCAGCGTGCCGGCCATCGAACTGCGGGGATGACAGAATCCGGACGGAGCTGTCGCGACCGCGAGCCACACCACGTTGGACTTGCGATCTTTCGGCGCGGCTCTCTGGGCGGCGTGCAGGTTGCGGAGCCACCGCACCGGCCCGGCCAGTTTCTCGCTGCGATAAAGAGAGTCTGTATCCAGCAGCTTCAGCGCCTGCTCAAGGTGATCGGTGGTGAATTCGGCAAGTGCGCGACAAACGGCTTTGAAATTCTCCCTTCTCTCGGCCATGACCTGCCCTGCCGTCAGGACCCCGCCTTTGACAAACAACATCGACGGATCGGGCGTGACGTTGAGGTGCGTCCACGATCCGGTAATCGGTGTCCCCCACACCCGATCCGGCGAGAGATACACGCCCGTCACCTGTGCTCGGCGTACGACGCTCGCGAGGGCCGCAAAAGCTGTCTGGTAAACGGTCGGCACGTCGTCCTCAGTCCAGATAGGCGTACGCGTTGCCCCGTCTGGAGCGATAGTCACCAGTCCTCCGAAGCGTTCGATGAATTTGCGGCAGCACGAGCAATTGTGATGCTGTCTGTCCCGTTCGGGAAATGACGTGAGGTAGGTCTGGAACAGGTCACGCGCATCCGTGGTGAACAACCGTGCGCCGGCTCCGATGACCGCAGAGAAGCGGCGAGCAAACCGCGTCAGAACTTGGTCGTAGACTTGGTCGGGGACGTTGCCTGATGTCGTTTGAGCGGGCATGGGAGCGGACCCTCTTGTCGTCTTGGCGGGCAGACTGTCACTTGCGAAAAAATCGAGTGATGCGTCATCGTCTATGAAATGCTGTTCGGCCGGCTCCCGTTACGGACGCGGCTTCAGCAGCGCTCGTGATGTCGACAAACTGTACGACATTCCAGCGCATTCGCTCAGACCCGATTTTCCGCGCTGGGTTAACGCGGCGCTGGCGAAAGCCTTGCACAAGAGTCGGACCAGCGCACCGAGGTTTTGTCGGCGCTGGTCGAGGATCTGCGCAAGCCCAATCCCAGCTTCAGTGACAGCCGCACAGTTCCTCTGCAGAGGCGCAACCCGGCCCGCGGGCGAGACTAGCGGAAACGGCGACGACCATGTTTGAGGTCTGAATTTCTCGGTTCAGATCGAAGTAATTCCTGGCACCGGGATAACTCAGCCAGCTACAGCTACAGCGCATGCCCGCAGCCCTTCTGGACACGCCTCCAGTCGCGGCTGGGTTAATTGTTATTCGTGTGGATCGACTTGCCGCTGTTGTGCTCCTCAAGGCGACGCGCAGGATCGCCCGACATGCCGACATAGTATCTTCTCAGATCGGCTTCACTTTGAAGGATGTAGACGAAGGTCATGCGGGGCCAGTCCGCCTTCGCTAAGGCTACGGCGGGACATCCGCCTCCGGTACCAGACTTGTGTCGACCATCTCGCTTAACAATCCCGCCGAAGCCTTGGCGGAGGCGGATGGAGCGGGCGATCAGGATTGAACTGACGACATTCTGCTTGGGAAGCAGACGCTCTACCACTGAGCTACGCCCGCGCTGTGGGCGGTTATAGCAGATCCAGCCAGCCTGACAACCGCGCCGCGTGGGATCAGAAACAGGCCGCATCAAGTCACGAATGGCCCGTGCCACGCCGTCCCGGCGGAGCCACGCCGCGCATGGACGCCGCCGGTGAGGTGCAAATCAAGAATTGAATTGCGCTGGAAATCAAAACAGCGAATAGCCGCCGTCGATGACGAAGGTGTCGCCGGTATGATAGCGTGATGCGCTGCTCATAAGATACACGGCGATGCCGCCGAAGTCGTCGCCGGTACCCCAGCGGCGCATGGGGATGCGCGGCATGACGTTGGCGATGAATTTGTCGTTGGAGGTGGCGTTGGCGGTCATGTTGGTTTCGATCCAGCCCGGTAGGATCGAGTGCGCGCGCACGCCATAACGCGCGAACTCCACCGACATCGAGCGCGCCATCGAGATCAGCGCGCCCTTGGTTGCTGCATAGTGTTCCGAGCGTTGCGCGCCTTCGATCGCGGCGAGCGATGCGGTGCCGACCAGGACGCCGCCGGATGTGTCGCCGCCGGCCGCGCGTTGCATCATGTGCTTGGCCGCCGAGCGTACCGTATAGAACGCGCCGTCCAGGTTGATGCGGGTGACGCGATGCCATTCCGCGCTCGTCATGTCCGCAAACGACGTCGCGCCGCCGCGACCACTGACGCCGGCGTTGGCGAAGCAGCCGTCGACGCGGCCCATTTGTTTGACCGTTTCGGCGAATGCCTGGATGACCGCCGCCTCCTCACCGACGTCGCACTCAAGCGTCAGGATGTGGCGACCGGTTTTTTCCAACTCGGTTTTTGCGGCGGCGTTCTTGGCAGCGTTGGTGCCCCAGATTGCGATATCCGCGCCGGCTTCCGCGATCGCCTGCGCCATGCCCAGGCCGATGCCGCCGTTGCCGCCGGTGATCAGCGCAACCTTGCCTTTAAGATCGAACGGAGCATAAGCCATGGGAGGCACCTTCAGTGATGATAGGGGTCTGTGATACGGCAGGCTCGCGCAGCCAGCATCGCTGGGCAAGGGGAAAATGCTGCATTTCGGCTGTCAGTTTTGTGCTCATCACATCATCACGGAGAGCGTCGCATGCGCAAGGATCGGTTGTTGGCCTTCAGCGACGGAGTGTTCGCGATCATCATCACGATCATGGTGCTGGAACTGAAGACGCCGCATACGCCGGATTTGGCGGAATTGCTCAG
>JANXYD010000377.1 GCA_025350265.1 Hyphomicrobiaceae bacterium
GCGCGCCGGCCATTCAATTTTCCTGTTTTTATGATGTCTTTCGCCGGGTCAATCCCCGTAATAGGCGCGCACGGTCTCCCAAGCGATCGTTTGCAGATGGGTCGAGACCGTCGCATCGAGACCGGCGGTGTAGGCATTCCCGACAGGCGACTTGCCAGACAGTGCCGCATAGACCGTCGCTGCCGCCAGATACGATCCGGCGAGGCTCGGATGGCGTTTATCGGGTTGATAGAGATTGAGGTCGGGCTTGGCTGCGATCGAGCGCGCGAACGCCAAGCCTGCGGGGATGACGAGCGCGTCGTTGGCGTTGCCGGCACGCGTGTACTGTTCTGCGAGCAGTGCCGTCATTTCAGGCTTATCCTGATACGCCCACGACATGAAGAATATCGGCGTTGCGCCGTGCTTTCGCACCGTTGCCGCGTGCTTTTGCGCATAGGCGACGAAGATTGTCTGAAGCTGAGGATGGATGGGGCATTGGCTGCAATCCATCATGATCGCGGCGTCGAACAGCTTGTCGAGCTTGTTGAAGACGACGACGTTGTTATCATCGAACGAATAGCGACCGACGGCGTCGGCGCGAAAATAGGAGTCCACGTCGTGCCAATCGAAACCGGAGCCACCGATGGTCACCATGGTGCTGCGGTAGGCACTCTTTTCGGCTGGATTGGCCGACTTCTGCAGCATACCGACGTGACTGGTGATGCCATTGTTGAAATAGAAAAAGCTGTTGCCAATGTAGATCGAGGTTTTCGGCTCGCCGGTGGAAAGCTTGGTGACGGCGGGTCGCGTTGGTGCGGTTTGTGCCGACGCAACGGAGGCCAGCCCCAGCATGGCAATTAATACCGTCGCCAAATTGAATATGATCGCGCGCACGGCATTTCCCCTGCATTTGTATTTGTGCACGAGACTGTTCGATTTATCTAGGTGGGGCAAGCCCAAAGCGCGGGCGTTATCAAACCACCTTCGTGCGCGTGTGGTAGCGGCCGACGCTGTTAAAGCCGGCGCGTCCGTAAAGTTCGAGGGCCGCATCGTTGTCGCCGCTGGCGTGCAGATAGAGCGCGGTTTTGCCGGCGCTGACAGCCAGATGTTCGATGGCCTGCAACACGCGCTGTGCGCCGCCGCGCCGACGATCAGCCGACAGAGTGGCAATACATTGCACCGAAGCAACCTGGCCATCTCCGATCGTCAGTCCGCTGGAAACGGTGCGCTGTCCGATTTGCGCCGAGAGAAACGACGCTGATGCCGGCAGCCGCGCGAGAATGAGCGGGGCGGTTGCGCGGCGGTTTTCAGACAGGCCAGCCAGATAGACCGCGAGCCAGTCCGGCTGCGGGCGCAGGTGAACGAGCATGCCGTCCGGAAACGGGACGTTGGGATCGACCCGCTTGGCCATCGTCACGTGATCGGAGCCGCGTTGATAGCCGCGCGCGGCCAGACGGGCATCAATATCGGAAGGCGCCGACAGAGTGGAAATAGTGAAGCAGGCAGGTGTCGCGCGCCGCCGCGCATGTGCCTCGACCGTGTCGATGGCCGCATCGAGATCGTTACCTGTGAAGGCCAACGTCGCCACTGAATTGGCGCGCACCGAACCACCCGCCGAGTGCCGCCACAGCCAACCATCGACCGCAGCCGTTTCCAGCGCCGGCCAGCCGCGAACGGCCGCCGTTTCGAATTCTGGTAACAGCGCCGACAGTGAATCAGGCATGGGGATAGTAACTCGTCAGATCCGGATCCCACTCATCCATCGCAAATGAGGGATAGGCGCATCAATCAGCCAACGTAACTTCGCCTTGCGCTGCATCGCTGATGCGCGCCTACGCGGCCGATAGCTCCAAAGCAATGGGTTCGACGACGCCAATGGTTTTGCTGAAATACACGCGTGAGAATTCGCCTTCCTTGCAGCGCCCGGTTTCGCTGTAGCCCCGGCGTTTATAAAACTTGAGGTTGCCGGTGTTTTTTCCGTCGGTAAACAGGTGCACCGTGCCGAGGCCAAGCCGCGACGCCGCCTGCTCGGCATGAGCTAAAAGCCGGCTGCCGACGCCCGTCCGATGCGAGTTAGGCAACACGGCAAGCGCGGCGATAAACAAGTGGTCATATTTTCGAGCGAACGAAATGTAGCCCAGAAAACGCGCCCTGAAGGCGATCATATGAATTTCGCCCCGTTTAATCTGCAACGCCAATTCGCCGTGCGAACTGACATTCTTTGGAAGCAGGGTGCGGGAACCCAGATTGAACGCGAGATCCTCGCAATCGATAACGTCGGCAAGATCCATTGCCTCGGCCAAGCGAATTTTTTTGCCGTCGAAAACGGGGTAAGAATCCAACATCACTTGCAATCGTTCCGGTTTGTCGGGATCGCGAAACGACCCGGCTGAAAAACGCTGCAGGAGACCGCCAAGTCTGGTGCGCGCGTGTAAATGGATCGCCCGTCGCTGGGCTGATCGGATATCTGGGCTGGGCGAGGTCGACGCGCTGCATCACGCATTTCAAGCGGTGTCCGCGTCGCCGCGCACTGTGGGCTTCAATCGCGACCGGAGTGTGTTCGTGGAGTTTGCGACATAAAGCGGCTGTAAGCGCGGCGTTTGAGTTACGATATTGTGCGAAATCGACGCTGCAGGACGTTTTCGGCTAGCCAACCCAAATTAGGTCAGCTATATTGACCTTGTTATCCCGGTTGACGCCTGAGTGGACTTCAGTTTGCCTTTGCTGCCGCGTCGCGCAGCCGGCGACTGACCCAGTGCCCGACCGGCAGGAAATGCCACCGGCAGCCGCCGGCGTTGCGATGATGCGTGGTTACCCTGGTCCGATCTGGTGACCGGGCGCGCATTGAATCTGACGCTGCTAGAAGGGCTGACCGGAGTTGTTGTGCCCGCTGTTCAGCCGGGGTCAGGCGTGCCAAAACGCGCGCTGTCGGCCACGTCGATCATCGTGTGTAATGACCGGCGACCGATAGCACTCCTGCAACGCATGCGACCTATCCGCGACGACTCCAGCGCGACGACCCGAGGCCTACGTTCATGTCCGATCCAATCCACTCCCGCCCCCTGCTTCCAATGATCAACCTGACGGTGTCGCCGGCTGGTTTGCCGATGACGGTGCCGAAAAAACAGGGCCTGTATGATCCGGCGCGCGAGATGGACGCGTGCGGCGTCGGCTTTATCGCCGATCTCAAGGGGCGCGCTTCGCACAAAATCATCGCCGATGCGTTGGCGATTTTGGAAAATCTCGAGCATCGCGGCGCGACCGGCGCGGACCCGCTGGCGGGCGACGGCGCGGGCATTCTGCTGCAGATCCCGCACGCGTTCCTGGCCGAAGAATGCGCCAAGCTGAAGATCAAGCTGCCTGAGCCCGGCCAGTATGCCGTGGGACAACTGTTCATGCCGCGCGACGAACGGTTGCAGGCGCATTGCGAACGCGTCTGGGTGCGTTTGATCCGTCAGGAAGGCCTGGATTTCCTCGGCTGGCGTACAGTGCCGGTCGATCCGTCGTCGCTGTCGGAGATGGTCAAGGCGACCGAGCCGGTGCATCGCCAGATCTTTGTCGGACGCCCCAAGGGCATGGCCGACCAGGAGGCCTTCGAGCGCAAGCTGTTCTTGATCCGCAAGGTGGTGTCGAACGCCATCTACGACGCCTACAAGGGGCGCGACATCGGGCACTACACGGTGTCACTGTCGTCGCGGACCGTGGTCTACAAGGGCATGTTCCTGTCGTTTCAGGTAAAGGCTTACTATACCGATCTATCCGACCCGCGCGTGTCATCCTCGATGGCGCTGGTGCATCAGCGCTTTTCGACCAACACGTTCCCATCTTGGAAACTGGCGCATCCGTACCGCATGGTCGCCCACAACGGCGAGATCAACACGCTGCGCGGCAACGTCAACTGGATGGCGGCGCGGCAGGCTTCGGTGTCGTCGCCGCTGTGGGGGGACGACATCTCCAAGCTGTGGCCGATCTCCTATGAAGGCCAGAGCGACACGGCATGTTTCGACAACGCGCTCGAATTCCTGACCATGGGCGGCTATAGCCTCGCGCACGCGGCGATGATGCTGATTCCGGAAGCATGGGCCGGCAATCCGCTGATGGATGGCAAGCGGCGGGCGTTTTACGAATATCATGCCTGCCTGATGGAGCCGTGGGACGGCCCGGCGGCGATGGCTTTCACCGACGGCCGCCAGATCGGCGCGACGCTGGATCGCAACGGTTTGCGCCCCGCACGCTATCTGGTGACCAAGGACGACATCGTCATCATGTCGTCGGAAAGCGGCGTGCTGCCGGTCGAGGAAAGCAACATCGCCAAGAAGTGGCGGTTGCAGCCGGGCAAGATGCTGCTGATCGATCTCGAAAAGGGCCGCATCGTATCTGACGACGAGCTGAAGCGCGATATCGCGGCGGCGCATCCCTATGAGCAATGGCTGCAGCGCACGCAGATCCAGGTCGGCGACCTGCCGTTGCCGAAGAAGTCCCTGAAGAAGCGCTCCAACGTGGCGTTGCTCGATCTGCAGCAAGCGTTCGGCTACACACAAGAGAGCCTCAAGTTCCTGCTGACGCCGATGGCGAGCACGGGACAGGAAGCGATCGGCTCGATGGGGACGGATACGCCGGTTTCGGTGCTGTCGACGAAGTCGAAGCTGTTGCACACCTATTTCAAGCAGAACTTCGCGCAAGTCACCAACCCGCCGATCGATCCGATCCGCGAAGAAATCGTCATGAGCCTGGTAACCTTCATCGGGCCACGGCCAAACCTGCTCGATCTGGAAGGCACCTCGAAACAGAAGCGGCTGGAAATCTATCAACCGATCCTGAGCAACGACGATCTCGAACGCATCAGACAGATCGGCGCGGTGGCCGACAACCAGTTCTCGTCGATCACCATCGACATCACCTATCCAGCGTCGAAGGGCGCACGCGGGATGAGCTGGGCATTGGATGTGGTGTGCGCGGAGGCCGAGGAAGCGGTTCGCTCCAAGGACTACAACATCATCATCCTGTCGGACCGCTTGTGCGGGCCGGACAGCGTGCCGATCCCGTCGCTGCTGGCCACCAGCGCCGTGCATCACCATCTCATCAAGCAGGGCTTGCGCACGTCGGTCGGCCTGGTCGTCGAAACCGGCGAAGCGCATGAGGTGCATCAGTTCGCCACGCTCGCCGGTTATGGGGCGGAAGCGATCAATCCCTATCTCGCGTTCGAGACGCTGGAGCAGTTGCTGCCGGAACTCGACGAAAAGCTGACCGTGAAGGAAGCGCAGAAGCGCTACATCAAGGCGATCGACAAGAGCCTGCTGAAGGTAATGTCGAAGATGGGTATCTCGACCTATCAAAGCTATTGCGGCGCACAAATTTTCGACGCTGTCGGCCTCAAGACTGCGTTCGTTAAGCGCTATTTCACCGGCACGCATAGTCAGGTGGAAGGCGTGGGGCTGCAGCAGATCGCGCGTGAAACTGTGGAGCGTCACCGGCAGGCGTTTGGAGCCGTACCGCATCTGGAAACGCAGCTCGATGTCGGCGGCGAGTATGCCTATCGCATCCGTGGCGAGGCGCACATGTGGCGGCCGCAGACGGTGGCCGATCTGCAGCACGCGGTACGCGGGACAGACGTAAAAGATGCGATGGCCGGCAAGGTGCCGCAGAAGTGGCGCGATTATGCCAAAGGCGTCAACGACCAGTCCGAGCAGTTGATGACGTTGCGCGGGCTGTTCCGCATCAAGGCGGCGGCCGAGATGGGCCGCAACCCCGTGCCCATCACGGAGGTGGAAGCGGCAGAGCATATCGTCAAGCGGTTCGCCACCGGCGCGATGAGCTATGGTTCGATCAGCCGCGAGGCGCACACCACGCTGGCGATCGCGATGAACCGCATCGGCGGCAAATCGAACACCGGCGAAGGCGGCGAGGAGAGCGACCGTTATGTGCCGATGAAAAACGGCGACAGCATGCGCTCCGCCATCAAGCAGGTGGCGTCAGGCCGTTTCGGTGTCACCACGGAATATCTCGTCAATTCCGACATGATGCAGATCAAGATGGCGCAGGGTGCCAAGCCCGGCGAGGGCGGACAATTGCCCGGCCACAAGGTCGACGCGACCATCGCGAAGGTGCGGCATTCGACGCCGGGCGTGGGGCTGATCTCGCCGCCGCCGCATCACGATATCTATTCGATCGAGGATCTGGCGCAGTTGATTTTCGATCTCAAGAACGTCAATCCAAAAGCCGACGTGTCGGTGAAGCTGGTGTCGGAAGTCGGCGTCGGCACGGTGGCTGCGGGCGTGGCGAAAGCGCGTGCCGACCACGTTACCATATCGGGTTTCGAAGGTGGCACCGGCGCTTCGCCCCTGACGTCGATCAAGCATGCCGGCAGTCCGTGGGAAATCGGGTTGGCCGAAACGCATCAGACGCTGGTGGTCAACCGATTGCGTTCGCGCATTGCGGTGCAGGTCGACGGTGGCGTGCGGACAGGGCGCGACGTGGTGATCGGGGCGCTGCTGGGAGCGGACGAATTCGGCTTTGCGACGGCGCCGCTGATCGCCGCCGGTTGTATCATGATGCGCAAGTGCCACCTCAATACCTGCCCGGTGGGCGTGGCGACGCAAGACCCGGACCTGCGCAAGAAATTCAACGGCCAGCCCGAGCACGTGATCAACTTCTTCTTCTTTATCGCGGAGGAAGTGCGCGAGCTCATGGCGGAACTCGGCTACACCAAGTTCGGCGACATGGTCGGCAAGGCCGATACGCTGGATACGGAAAGCGCGATCGGGCATTGGAAAAGCCGGGGGCTGGATTTCACCGGCCTGTTTGAACGGCCGGATGTGCCGGCGTCGGTGGGCATCCATCACTGCGAGCGGCAGAACCACGGACTCGAAAAGGTGCTCGACCAGGCGCTACTGAAGGCGGCGATGCCGGCGCTGACAAAGAAAACCCCGGTCAAGATCGAGCAGGTCATCTCCAACCGCGATCGCGCGACGGGCGCGATGCTGTCGGGTGAAGTGGCGCGGCGCTACGGCCACGCTGGATTGGCCGAGGACACCATCCACGTGACGCTGAAAGGCATCGCCGGGCAATCGTTCGGCGCGTGGCTGGCTGGCGGCGTGACCTTGGATCTGATCGGCGAGGCCAACGATTATGTCGGCAAGGGACTATCCGGTGGCAAGCTGATCGTGCGGCCTGATCCTAGCAGCGGCATCGTGCCCGAAGAGAGCATGATCGCAGGCAATACCGTGTTGTACGGTGCAATCCTCGGCGAAGCCTATTTGCGCGGTATCGCCGGCGAACGCTTCGCGGTGCGCAACTCGGGTGCTGTCGCCGTCGTCGAGGGCACCGGCGATCACGGCTGCGAATACATGACCGGCGGCGTGGTCGTCGTGCTCGGGTCAACGGGCCGCAACTTCGCGGCGGGCATGAGCGGCGGCATCGCCTACGTGCTCGATGAAGCTGGCGATTTCGAAGCCAAGTGCAATCTGTCGATGGTGGAACTTGAACCGGTCACCGCCGAGGAGGACGTGATGCGCAAGCTCGCCAACCAGGGCGGCGATCTTGCCGGACATGGACTGGTGGACGTGATGCAGAACCTGACGGGCCAGGATGCAGAGCGCTTGCACGCGCTGATCACGCGGCATGCACACTATACCAATTCGGCGAAGGCCAAGACCATCCTCGCCGATTGGCCCGTCTGGCAGAAAAAGTTCCGCAAGGTCATGCCGGTGGAATATCGCCGCGCGCTCGCCGAAATAGCCAAGCATCAGGCCGACAACACCGGTGCCGATCGCATCGACATCGGCGTGCGCAAGGCAACCAAGCCAAAGGCGAAAGCTGCGGAGTGATGCGGGTGCAAAACCACAAGGTATTGCTGACGCCATTGTGGAAGGGGTCGGTGCTCGGGAGACGCGCGAAACGTTTCGCGTCGAGCGCGGTGAAAAAGCGCTCGATCATATGGAACGCGAGTTGGCGGGGCGTGCGTGGCTGGCGGCCGAACACATGACGATCGCCGACATTGCGCTGTTCGCCTACACGCGAAATGCGCACAAGGGCGGCTTCGAAATGAGCGGGCGGCCAAACCTTCGCGCGTGGATCGGTCGGTGTGCAGCCGCACTCAAAGTAGGCCAATCTTGAATGACTGCAAATAATCCTCTCCAACGGCACGATTGACAATACACTGGCGGCTCATCACAGACGCTACTCAAGACGCCGCCTCGAACTTTGCAACACCTCGCCACTCGCACGCATCCGAAAGACCACCACTATGGGCAAGATCACAGGTTTCATGGAATTTCAGCGCGCCGAGCGGCCGTATGAGCCGGTGGAAGCCCGCGTCAAAACCTGGGGCGAATTCGTCGTGCCGTTGGGCGATAAGGACACGAAAGTGCAGGCCGCGCGCTGCATGGATTGCGGTATCCCCTATTGTCACAACGGCTGCCCGGTCAACAACCAGATCCCCGACTGGAACGACCTCGTCTATCGCGGCGACTGGCTGAAGGCGCTCAAGAACCTTCACTCGACCAACAACTTCCCGGAGTTCACCGGCCGCATCTGCCCCGCTCCGTGCGAGGCGGCGTGCACGCTCAACATCCAGGACACCCCGGTCGGCATCAAGACCATCGAGTGCGCCATCGTCGACAAGGGCTGGGCGGAAGGCTGGATCACCGCGCTGCCGCCGCAAAAGAAAACCGGCAAGACAGTCGCCATCGTCGGCTCGGGTCCCGCGGGCCTTGCTGCCGCCCAGCAGCTTGCGCGCGCCGGTCACGCCGTCACCGTGTACGAGAAGAATGCGCGGCCCGGCGGCCTGATGGTCTACGGCATACCCGACTTCAAAATGGAAAAGACCGTCATCGCGCGGCGTATCACGCAGATGGAAGCCGAGGGCGTGACGTTCATCTGCAATGCCCACGTTGGTGCTACTCACAAAATTGAAGACCTCGAAGCCAAGTACGACGCGGTGCTGCTGGCCGGTGGCGCCGAGAAGGCGCGCGATCTCGTCGTGCCGGGCCGCGACCTGCGCGGCATCCACTTTGCCATGCATTTCCTGCCGCAACAGAATCGCCGCGTCGGCGGTGAAGCGCTCGGCACGGGGACCGACGAGACAGCGGAAGGCCGACACATTGTCGTCATCGGTGGCGGCGACACGGGCTCGGACTGCATCGGCACGTCCATCCGCCAGGGCGCCAAGTCGGTCACTCAGCTGGAAATCATGGACGCGCCTCCGGCGCACGAGAACAAGCAACTGACGTGGCCCCACTGGCCGCTCAGGATGCGAACCTCGTCGTCTCAGGCCGAAGGCGCTAAGCGCGACTTCGCCGTCAATACCAAACGTTTCGAAGGCAAGAACGGCAAGGTTACCAAGCTCGTTTGCGTTCGCGTCGACGAAAAGTTTAAGGAGATCCCTGGTTCGGAGTTCTCGCTCCCCGCCGACATGGTGCTGCTGGCGATGGGCTTCGTGGCGCCTGTGGCCGAGGACATGGTCAGGCAGCTGGGGCTGGAGCTGGACGGCCGCGGCAACGTCAAGGCCGACGACACGGCCTATGCCACGTCGCGCGCAAAGGTGTTTG
>JANXYD010000378.1 GCA_025350265.1 Hyphomicrobiaceae bacterium
TATGGAGGGGAAAATGGTAGGTAATTTGATTTTTGCGTCTAACCCATTGATTTTACTAGGTACTTGGCGGAGCCGGAGGGATTCGAACCCTCGATACCCCGTTAAAGGTATAACGCTTTAGCAAAGCGCCGCCTTCAGCCACTCGGCCACAGCTCCGGAGTGCGTGGCTATAGGGGGCTTGCCTGGCGAATGCAAGCTGTAGATCACCGATCTCGGCTTTTTGCTTGCTCGTGGCTGATGCTTGCGCCATAAGAACCGCTCACCCGCTCCGGTTGGAGGCTTAACGGGGCTGTTGGCATGGCCGTTATTGGCTGGGTTGACGGCAGCGGACCTTATACGGCACGTCCACTAGCACTGTGCCGAATGAAGCCGCGTTCCTCGGTGTCTCCGCTCTTAGGGTTGTCTTGGTGGGCCTTTCCCGGGCCCGACAGGGGCTTCGCGCCGGGGTCGTGTCGAACGTTCGTGCGGGCCGATTGGTCATGTCACGGGGTGTTGCAACTGAATATTCGGTGTCGACGCGGGCGTGTCCGCGGGGCCTGAGTATTCTATTCGAAAGGCACATAGAAATGGCTCTCTACGAGCATGTCTTCATGGCCCGCCAGGACATTTCCCAGTCCCAGGTCGAGGGTTTGATCAAGGAATATGCCGATATCATCACCGAAAACGGTGGCAAGGTCGGCAAGATTGAATATTGGGGCGTGAAAAACCTCGCCTATAAGATCAAGAAAAATCGCAAGGCTCACTATGCCTTGATGAACCTTGATGCGCCGTCCGCAGCGGTTGCGGAAATGGAGCGCCGCATGGGTATCTCGACCGATGTGATCCGTTTCATGACCATCAAGGTCGAAGCGCACGAAATCGAACCGAGCATCCAGATGCGCAAGGTCGATCGCGATGAACGCAGCGAGCGCGGCGGTGGCTTCGGCGATCGTGGTCGTGGTGGTGCTGGTGGTGGCTTCCGTGGCGGCGGCGACCGTGGTCCGCGCGGTCCAGGCGGCGGTGGCGGAGCCGGTGGCGGCTTCCGTGGCGGTGACCGGGCTGGCCCGGGTGCCGGCCCGCGTCCGGCCGGCGGTGGCGACCGTGGCGGTTTCCGCCCACGCCCCACGACCCCCGCTTCAGATGATACCGGCTCGCAGGAGTAGATCCCATGGCAGAAACCGTCCAACAGCTTCCCTCCCGCCGACCGTTCCATCGTCGTCGCAAGACGTGCCCGTTCTCCGGGTCGCAGGCGCCGAAGATCGACTACAAGGATGCCCGTCTGCTCGGTCGCTACATTTCCGAGCGCGGCAAGATCGTGCCGAGCCGGATCACCGCAGTATCAGCCAAGAAGCAGCGCGAACTCGCCAACGCGATCAAGCGCGCGCGCATCTTGGGCTTGCTGCCGTTCGTGATCGGTTGACGTCTGCACGACTTATCTGAGGGTTGGGGCTGCGCCAGTTGAGACTGGCGCAGTCTCTAACCGCCTAGCGCGGGACAGCTACATTGACGACACATCAGGCATCACCTGCAGCCACTTGGCACGCGGCCGCGATCGGCGCGGCAGGTGGGCTTGCGTCCGTCGCGATGTTTTATTCCGCCGCGCGCGGTGCCGTCGGCCTCAGCATCTTATTGTTGCCGCTCGTGCCGCTGCCGATGTTGATCGTCGGATTCGGATGGGGCAGGTCTGCGGCCATCGCTGCCGCGCTCGTCAGCACCGTCGCCCTGGCCATCGCCGTCGCGCCGTCATTTGCGGTCGGATATGGCCTCGCGCTCGCCCTTCCGGCTGTCGGCCTGACGCATCTGTTGCTGCTCGCGCGATACGAGAACGGCGCACTGGTGGATTGGTACCCGATCGGGCGCATGCTTGTTGCTCTGGCCCTTTACGGCGCAGCGCTGCCGGTGCTGTTGATCTCGCTCGATGGTGGCAGTTACGCGGTCATGGTGCCGGAGTTTACACGCTTTTTCGAAAAACTGGCGCAGCAGGCTCCGCCCGACTCGGGGTGGCGCTCGTTGGACCCGTCGCAGGTGCAGGCCTTGGTCGACCTGTGGGTGCAGATGATGCCGGCTGTCGTCGCGAGCTATTGGATGGCTTTCTTCGCCGTCAACGCGTATTTGGCGGGGCGTATCGTCCGCGTCTCCGGCTTGCTGTTGCGTCCGTGGCCGAATTTGCACTGGCTGACCTACCCGAAGACCTTTGTCGCGGCGTTCGCGCTCGCGCTCGTCGGTGTCGTCGTCGGGGGTTCGGCGGGGGTGCTCGGTGTCGGCGCCCTAGGTGCGTTCACCGTCGCATTCATGTTGCAGGGGTTGTCGGTGGTTCATGCGGTTGCCCATCATCGCTCGGCAACGTGGCTGATATCGGCCGTCTACGCCGGCATTATCGTGGCCGGTGCGCTGGTCATGCCGCTGCTTGCGCTGCTCAGTATCACTGAAACCCTGACCCGGCTGCGAAGTCGTGTCTTGCCCATTCCACCGGCGTTGCCGCTTGGAAGCATTTGACCGACGAGCGTTTCGCCGGTTCGAAGTCATCACTACAATCCCCAACATCGGAGACTGAAAATGCAAGTTATCCTCCTCGAGCGCATCGGCCGCCTCGGCCAGATGGGCGATGTCGTCACCGTCAAGGACGGCTACGCGCGCAACTTCCTGCTGCCGCAAAAGAAGGCTTTGCGTGCTACCGCCGACAACAGCAAGCAATTTGAATCACAGCGCATTCAACTCGAGGCCCGCAACCTCGAACTGAAGCGTGACGCCGAAGCCGTGCATACCAAACTTGAGGGTAAAAGCTTCACCGCCATCCGCACGGCGGGCGATACCGGCCAGCTCTACGGCTCGGTGTCCGCGCGCGATCTCGCCGACATCGTCAGCGACGGTGGCTTCTCGATCGATCGCCGCATGGTGTCGCTCGACAACCCGATCAAGACGCTCGGCCTGCATACGGCTCGCGTGCAGTTGCACCCCGAGGTCGTTTCCAAGATCACGTTGAATGTCGCGCGCTCGAGCGAAGAAGCCCAGCGGCAGGCACGCGGCGAGAACGTCGCCATGGTCAAGGATGAAGGTATCGAACTGGAAACCTATAGCCCCGACGAAATGTTCGACGGTCGCGGTCGCGGCGATCAGCCCGACGTGGAATAAAAATCTGATCGATCGGCATTGGAAGCGGCGTGCTGGAAAACGCGCCGCTTTTTTTGCGCGTGCCCATCCCCTGTTGCCAAAGCGGTCGCCGAGCGCATAGCTTCATCACAGAGGCGATACCGGCCATCGGAGACCAGGGCAGCGCATGACACATCCGAGCCATCATGCGCTGACCAACCCTGACAAGCCTGCCGTCATCCTCGGCAGCAGTGGTGCCGTCGTCACCTACCGCATGCTCGACCAATGCTCGAACCAGGGCGCGCAAATGTTCCGCGAACTCGGGCTCGGACGCGGCGATGCGATCGCGCTGCTGCTCGACAACGGTCCGTTTTTCCACGCCATTTGTTTTGCAGCCCAGCGGGCCGGACTTTTCTACACGCCCATGAGTACGCGGCTGTCGCCGGCTGAAGCCGAATATATCATCGCCGACTGCGGCGCGAAGGCGCTCATCGTCTCGGCCACGCTTGCGCCGCTAGCGCTGCAACTGCGCACCCGTGCTCCAGGCGTCGAGCATTTTTACGCGGTAGGTGGCGACGTGGCTGGATATCGTTCCTGGAACGACGCCAGTGCGCGCCAGCCCCTGGCGCCGATCGCCGACCAAAGCGCCGGCCGCGACATGCTCTACTCGTCAGGTACCACGGGCCGTCCGAAAGGCGTGAAGGTCGCCTTGACCGATGACGCCTTCGACGCGCTGACCCCTTTCTTGCTGACCACGGCCACCCTCTATGGTTTCGGCAGCGACACGGTCTACCTTTCGCCGGCCCCGCTTTATCATGCAGCGCCGCTGCGCTTCTCGATGAGCGTCATGCGTCAAGGCGGCACCGTCGTGCTGATGGAAAAGTTCGACGCCGAAGGGGCGCTGGCGTTGATCCAACGACATCGCGTCACGCACAGCCAATGGGTGCCGTCGATGTTCGTGCGGTTCCTGAAGCTGCCGGAGGCCACGCGCCGCACCTACGACGTCGCGTCGTTGCAGGTCGCCATTCATGCCGCTGCCCCGTGCCCCGTGTCCATCAAGGAGCGGATGATCGAATGGTGGGGCCCGGTGCTTTACGAATATTATGCCGGCACTGAGGGCAACGGCTTTGTCGCCTGCACCTCGCAGGAGTGGCTGCTGCACAAGGGCACGGTCGGCCGGGCTGTGACCGGCGATATCAAGATACTCGATCCCAGCGGCGCGTTGCTGCCGTCCGGTCCGCAGCATTCCGGCGCGATCTATTTCGCCAACGCCCCGACGTTTGAATATCACAACGATCCCGAGAAAACAGCGGCATCTCGCAGCGCCGAAGGTTGGTCGACGCTTGGCGATGTCGGCTATCTCGATGACGACGGTTACCTCTATCTGACCGATCGCAAGGCGCACATGATCATCTCGGGCGGCGTTAACATCTACCCGCAGGAAGTCGAAGATCTGCTCATCACGCATCCGAAAGTGGCTGATGCGGCTGTCATCGGCGTGCCGAACGAGGATTACGGCGAAGAGGTCAAGGCGGTGGTGCAGCCACTCGACTGGGCCGACGCCACCCCGGCATTTGCGGCTGAACTGATTGCCTTCTGTCGCGCCGAAATCAGCCACGTGAAATGCCCGCGCACAATCGACTTCGACCGCGAACTGCCGCGGCACCCAACCGGCAAGCTCTACAAGCGGCTCATTCGCGACCGCTATTGGCAAGGCCGCACCAACACACTCGTTTGAAAATCTGTGACCTGGAGACGACCATGAAAGCCGCCGTTCTGACTGAGCTGAACAAACCGCTGCAGATACTCGAGGTTGAGCAGGAAGGGCCGAAAGCCGGTGAAGTGCGCGTCAAGGTGAAGGCCACCGGCGTCTGCATGAGCGACTGGCATTTGATGATCGGCGACTGGCCGTCGAAGCTGCCGCTGGTGCCCGGCCACGAAGCGGCCGGCATCATCGACGAGGTCGGCCCTGGCGTGAGCAAAGTCAAACGCGGCGATCACGTCATTTTTTCGTTTCGTCCCCATTGCGGGCACTGTGCCTATTGCTCGAAAGGCCGCTCGGTGCTTTGCGTCGGCCACAACGACACGCCGGGCATCGTGATGTACGACGGCACCACGCGCATCAAATACAACGGTGAAGCGGTGTATCAGATGTCGCGCATCGGTACGTTCGCCGAGCATGTCGTCTGCTCGGAAGAAAACGTGATCTCGATCCGGAAGGACATGCCGTGGGCGCAGGCCGCGCTGGTCGGGTGCTCGGTGGCGACAGGCTTCGGCTCGGTGGCGCGCCACGCCAAGGTCGAACCCGGATCGAGCGTGCTGGTGGTCGGCTGCGGCGGCGTCGGCCTCAACATCGTCCAGGCAGCCAGGATTGCCGGCGCACGGCGTATCGTCGCCGTCGATCTACTCGACAACAAACTCGAATATGCCAGAGCCTTTGGTGCCACCGACACCATCAACGCCAAGACAGACAATGTGGTGAAGGCGGTGCGTGGTCTGACCGGCGGTCTCGGGGTCGACTATGCGTTCGATGCGATCGGCAGCCAGATCACCGCGACGCAGATCATCGAAGCCGTGGCTCCGGGCGGCCATGCGACGCTTGTCGGCATACCCGCCATCAGCGTCACCGCGCCGGTGTCGCCATTCATGATGGTGTTCCAGGAGAAAAAGCTGACGGGCAGCTTCTACGGCTCGGTGCTGCCGAACCTGGATTTCCCGATCCTCTGTGACCTCTACATGGACAAGAAGTTGAACCTCGACGACCTCATCAGCCGTACCTATCGGCTCGACGAGATCAATGATGGTTTCGCACAGCTCAAAGCCGGCTCGCACGCACGCGGCGTCGTGATGTTCGATTAAGGAAGAGCACGATGACACCCGAACAGAAGCTGGCGGCCCTCGGCCTGTCGTTGACTGAATTGCCGAAGCCGATCGCCAACTACGTGTCCTATAAGCGCGCAGGCGACATGCTGTACCTATCGGGGCAGGGACCGCGACGCCCCGACGGCTCCTGGCCTACCGGCAAAGTCGGCGCGGACGTGACCGTCAAAGAGGCCTACGAACATGCCAAGCTGGTTGCGCTTGGCCTGTTGGCGGCGATGCAGCAGGCGGCGGGCGATCTGTCGAAAATCGAGGTCGTGAAGGTGTTGGGCATGGTCAACGGCACGCCTGAGTTCGGCGAGCATCCGGCCGTCATCAACGGTTGTTCGGACCTTCTCGTTGCGGTGCTTGGCGACAACGGCCGGCATGCGCGTTCGGCGGTGGGCATGGGTTCGTTGCCGCACAATATGACCGTCGAGATCGAGGCCGTCTGTCGCATCTTGCCGTGAAAGAACTCAGCGATTTGCGCGTCCGACCACCACGTCCATCAGCACGTTGAGGCCAGGCTCCAGGTCGTCGCGCGTGCACAGTTCAAGATTGTTGTGCGTGACGCCGCCCTGGCAAGGCGCGAAAATCATCGCCGTCGGCGCATGTCCGGCGATCATATAGGCGTCGTGCCCTGCCTGGCTCAGGATGTCTGCGGTGCGGTAGCCGCGCCTGAGCGACGCCGCACGCACGGCCTCGACTAGTTCATCGGCGAAAATGCGACCGCCCCACGTCCACGTATCCACGGACCGGGGCGGGTTTTATTTTGAAAGGTGGATACGCAATGACAGATCCTGAGACGCCGAAAGAGCCGCAGAAGAACCCCGAACCACCGACCCCAGTCCAAGATCCAGCCACTCCACCGCGGCCAACAGAGCGATTGATCGAAAGCGAAGAAGAGTGATAGGATCATTTTCCGGGACAGAAGAAAACGATGATCCCCAATACGGTTCCAATCGCTACGCACCACGCTGAATTTGTTGCTTGAATCGCCTTCCATTGGTTGACTGCGGCGAACTCTCGAAAAGTCACATGAAGGCTGGCCGCCGTCCATGCCTTGAAGTGCCTCTTTTGGCGATCCCACTCGATCGCATCACGAATCGACATTGGTGTGGGGCGGGTTGTTGGAATTCGAGCACGGAGAGCGGCGAACATTGCAAATGCAAAAAA